>JBGTGJ010000053.1:0-21854 GCA_041746775.1 bacterium | reverse complement strand
ATCCGGGGAAACTTCCGTCAACTAAAACGGCCTACCTGTGCCAACCGGGAGCCCTGCGCGCGCTATGGGAAGAGGCCGGTTTCAACGATATCCAGGAAGCCACATTAGAAATCTCCACCGACTTCAAAAATTTTGATGATTTCTGGAACCCCATTTTGGCCGGCGCAACCCCTCTCTCCGCTTACGTGAGTGCCCTCTCCGAGGAGAAAAGAACCATCCTCAAAAATCATCTCCAGGGCCAACTCTTCCAGGACGGCCAGGACCGCCCCTTTTCGCTTCCGGCGCGAGCCTGGGCGTTGAAAGGGAGACCGTAAAACCCTTAAGCGGAAATTCTCACTACACAAACCCGCCGGTATATCCGCCGATTCTATTCATAGACATCACTACATATTTTGGAGAATAATTTGATCGGGGGTATTTTATGGCCAAGAAAAAATATACGATTCTCGGTGCTTCAGGGCATATTGGAGGTGTCGTCAGCGAAAGGCTTCTCGAAGCAGGTCATGAGGTTCGAGTGGTTGCAAGATCGACGGAGCATCTCAAAAAATTGATCCAAAAAGGGGGAATTCCCTCCCCTGCATTTTTTACCGATGCAGGGGCTCTTTCAAAGACCTTTGAAAATGTTGATGCGGTTTTCACCATCATTCCTCCCGATATGATGGGAACGGATTATCGTGGCTTTCAAAAAGAGGTGGGGGAAGCAACGACTCAAGCATTGCGAAATACGGGAATTTCTCACGTCGTCAATCTCAGCAGCATTGGCGCACACCTGCCAGAAAAAACCGGCCCCATCTTGGAACTTTATCACCAAGAGAAGAGATTAAATCAAATCGACTCACTGAATGTCGTTCACCTCCGCCCCGCCTATTTTATGGAAAATCTCTTTTATATGATCGATGTGATGAGATCCCAAGGAATGGCCGGAAGCGCTATTAAGGCTGATTTAAAAATTCCGATGATCGCAACACAAGATATTGGAACGCGGGCGGCGGAACTTTTACTCCGTCTCGATTTTCAGGGAAAATCGACCATGGAACTTTTGGGAGAACGAGATCTCTCGATGCAAGAGGTGACTTCCATCCTGGGACGAGCGATTGGAAAACCGGACCTTCCCTACGTAGCATTCCCCTATGAAGGGGTCGAAGCGGCGATGAAACAGATGGGAATACCGGTAAATACCATTTCAATGATGATTGAGATGTATCGCAGTTATAATGACGGATTTATCCAGGCAGAAGAAACTCGATCGAATAAGAATACAACTCCGACCTCGATTGAAGAATTTTCAGAAATATTTGCGGCGGTTTTTTCAAAATGATTTGCGACTAGACAAGTCGGTATTTTCTTAATCGGTGGAAGAGTGTCGTCCGCGGCACCCCCATCGCTCGCGCCGCTTCGGCAATATTCCCTTTAGTCTTGATGAGCAGATCACTCAACTCCCTGACCTCCGATTCTTGGGCTTTGAAACGGACTGATTCGTTGGCCAGTATCTTTCCCATATCGACCTTTTCTACCCTTAAAACTTCATCAATATTGAGATTAAAATCAGCGGGTTCAATCAGCGGTCCCTCCCCCAAGATCACGGCACGTTCCAAAATATTTTCTAGTTCACGGACATTGCCAGGCCAATCGTAACGGGAAAGATATTCCAAAGTCTCTTGAGACAAAGTAAGTCGCTTCCCCAATTTTGCAGCGTACTTTTTTAGAAAATAATTTGCCAAAACTGGGATATCTTCTTTTCTATCTCGCAGCGGAGGAACCTGGATAGCGATGACGTTCAATCGATAGAAAAGATCTTCGCGAAAGGTTCCATCACGCACCATTTTTTCTAGATTGCGATGGGTTGCTGCCACGAGTCGCACATCGGTCGGAATTGATCGATTGCCTCCAACCCGATGAATCTCTTTTTCTTGAAGCACTCGTAACAGTTTTACCTGAATCTCTTCCGTTAGCTCGCCGATCTCGTCTAAAAAGATCGTCCCCTCATTGGCCGATTCGAAGCGCCCCATACGCGCGTGATCTGCCCCGGTGAAGGAACCCTTCTCGTGACCAAAAAGTTCACTCTCCATCAAGCTCTTTGAGAGGGAGGCGCAATGGACCGGGACAAAAAGAGCATTTTTGCGCAAACTGAGATCGTGAACGGCACGCGCCAACACCTCTTTTCCCGTTCCGGTCTCACCCAGAATCAAGATGGTGGAATCGGTCGGTGCCGCCTTTTTGATCGTTGCCATCGTCGACTTCAGACTTGAACTGGCACCAATGATGGCGTCGCTATCGTAGATCTCGCGGATCTCTCTTTCTAATTCCTCGCTTTTGGCCGCACGCATTTCTAGCTCTTTAAGTCTCCCTTTTCTTTTTTGATGATCGTCAAATGCCTTTTCGATGATTGGATGCAGATCCTCTTTTTTCCACGGTTTGACGATGTAATCATGAACATGCCCTCGGTTGATGGCATCAAGTAGCGAAGCGGGGGCAGTATAGGCGGTCAAAGCCATCCGGACCATCTGAGGATATAATTGGGCCGCTCTTTCACAAAGCTCGGTCCCCGTCAGTCCAGGGATGCTTTGCCCAACAATGAGTAAAGGGATATTTTCCCCCTCTTTCTCGAGGAGCTTTAATCCTTCCTGACCGGAGTGACAGGCCTTTATCGAAAATTCGGAACCAAAGGTTTTCTCGAACAGATCGATATTATTTTGTTCGTGATCGACGTAAAGAATGGATGGTTTCATAGGACATCCTAATTTTATAGAATTATTAAACCTGAGACCAGACTTCTCTTTTTTGGGCTTTATGTAATGAGAGGTTGTAAGTAGCTTTCGCGAAAACTGCGTCTGAAGTTGAGTTTTGAAATGATCCGTTGAACGCTCTTCGACGCTTTCTCCGAAAATTCCAGCCCTCTGTCCAACTCCTTCGGCACGATTGATGAATGTAACCTATCGTAATAATTATTAAATTTACTATATGTACAAAAAATATCCAACGGGCATGTTTCTTGCTCACTATCCCTTCTGTCCACAGAAAATAAGTTTGAGTTTGATTCGATGAATTTCATCTCGCTGACCGGCTCCGTAGGTCGGACCGATCCCCGGTTTGAAATTCAAAATTAAGGGAGTGTGTGTATGAAGAAGTTATTCAATAGATTCTTGGTCATTGGCGGTTTTGCATTGGTCTTGGTGTTTAATCTTGTCCCTGCCATCTCGCAAGCTCAGGGGCCTGGAGCAGGTTCATTGCTGAGATGTTTCGGACCTAACACGGGAAACGCAGCTGCAGGAGAGATGGTGAGAGGAGATCTCTATGATTCTAATAACCAAAAACGTGGAAATATTGTGACCAAAGTTATTGGAATGGATACCGATAATCTTCCCATTGTCGAACATACTATCACCGTGAATAATAAAAATGGGAGATATTTAGGAACGATCACTCAAGTGGAAGACATCACTAACCGTGCTATCATGGGTAGAGCGGGTGCCGAAGCTGGAACCGCATTCCCCGAAGTAGCTGCCGAACTCGCAGCGAATCCTAATCTCAAAATATACACCTTTAATACCAATTCACCGGTTAGCCAGGGGGAAGCGATTGATAGCTTGAGCTGTGCTAACACGATTGAAGTCCGCTGCGTCTACTTAGTTGAAGAAACAGCGAATGGCCCTGTATTCAAAAAATGTCTCAGCTGCCACTTTTTCATCGTCGGTTGTTATCTGTAATCGGAAAGTTTTAGGGAAAATTAAAAACGCCCGATGCTCAAAGTATCGGGCGTTTTTTTTTAATTAAGAGTCCAAACCCAAAATCAGTCGTCTCGCCTTTTCGTCCGAAGGGCCGAAAGGACCTTGACCCGCGTGATCCGGAAATCCTGTCGGATTGGAAAGTAGACGGGGAAAGACCCGATCGCGACGTGCTTGCGCCGCTTCTCCTGAGGTGTAGACAAGCTCAGTCATCCAATCCAGAATGCGACGTAAAGCTGAAGAGTAGATATCATGTTCTTTGGCATAATGATTCAAGGCGATCGACCAATCTTGAGTCGACATGAGATGTTTCGAAAGACATTCCACATCCAAAAGTGTTTTCGACAAACCACATCCCCAAGAGGGATCCGACGCAGCAGCCGCATCTCCGATCAAAACAATCCCATCGCGGGCGGGAGACTCAACCCAATGATCCGCTCCTGGAAATTCTGCCAATGGCCCTATCACCTTGATGTCTGCAAACCATTCCTCAGGTAATCCCACCTCACGGCACCGTTGCAGAAATTCTAGAATTTTTTTCTTACCGGAAAATTGCCAATCCAGCACACTGGGATATACACAATAAGTCCTAGCTCTTTCTCCCCCCTGTGGAGCGATCAATAATGCAAAGCCAGATCCTATGACCAAGTGGATAGCATCTTCAGGGGCTCGACATCCTTCAAAGAGGATTCCCGCAACAGTCAAGATGTCGGGGTTTTGTTGGACTCTAAACCCAGCCCAAGACCTCACATTAGAATGTCTTCCATCCGCCCCCACCACCAAACGAGTTTTTTCGGAGTGAGATTTTCCATTTTCGGAGAAGGTTACCTCAACTGAATGATTTTGCGTCCGTTCAACCGTCGTGACATTCGCCTCTCGTTTCACTTCAGCGCCACATTGAATGGCGTGATCTAAAAGTGCCTCCTGCATGTCGGGATGATAGATATTTAAACAACCAAAAGGAGGGAAAGGGGTCGTGTTGCGAAGATCTCTTTTTTCAACCGGATCTCCATTAAAATAGGTGATCTGCCACGGAGCATGATGGCCTCCTGCTGCTTCTAAGACTTTGAGAATTTCTAGTCGCTGAGCGGCAGCAACCCCCCACGGCAATATCGTTTCTCCCCGAACACGATCCTTAAACTGACTCTCTCGCTCGAGGATCAGTACTTTGAGCCCTTGTTGAGAAAGTCTACTTCCCAGTGTGGATCCCGCGATCCCTCCTCCTACGATGATCAGATCGTAAATCAAATTTCTCTCCTTAAAGTTATAAAGCTGGATGGATTAATTTTTGTATTGGGTGTCTGCCAAGTCAAAAGCACTTCATTTCCCCGCTGGATCCAACCAGGCTTAAAGCCATTAGGAGTCTGAATGAAAAGCTCATCGAAGCGGGTTTGAAGAACTTTGCGCAATCTCTCTTCAAGTTCAGAGCCCAACGGCCAAAATCCCCATTGCTCGCCAAGGAAAGCTCCTAGTGCGACTTGAATGGCTGCTTCACGAGTCGGAGGCAAAGAAGGTGGCAACGACATCGGACCTAGCGGTTGAATCTCCGGCTTAATTCCCATCTCTTGAAGGACGTCGACAAGCTCGACATGACCGGGAACAATCTCTTCCTTTTCGCCAAAGAGATACTCAAAGAGAACCCGATTCCAAGAAGGGGGTGGAGGGTCGTTGACGAGAATCAAAATTCTTCGGCGCACCGACTGCTGCAATTTTTCGATGAATGGCACAATATCCAGTGTAAGATAGAGAACGTGGGCTACGAGAGCAATATCGCTTGGCGGAGGATCAATCTCCAACCAGTCCGCCGCGATGGAACGAATATTCTTGATTCCGGCCCGCTCCGCATTGGCCGCAAAACCGGCAATCATCGTTGGCGAAGGATCAATGTTAATCACCTCACGACAGCTCAGTGCTAAAGGGAGTGAGTAGCGCCCCGAACCACCACCGACATCGAGAAGTAGATCTTCAGGCTTGAGATAAGAGGAAGCGATCACTTGTAGGTTAGGATCGAGGGGACGACGGGCATCACTCACGAGCAGCGGATGTTTGGGTGGCATCTTTTCAAAAACATCCTCGGGTTGCGGGCCACGCAAACGGGTCCGTTGATTTAAAACGGCGTTCACACGTGCAGTGTAGTTTTGTGCTATAGTCATGCTTCGCTCCTACAAAATTGGGTATTCCCATTTTAGGACGTTCGAAGTCTAGAAAAATACACCGTTAAAAGCGACGCCAGTCACAAAAGTAAAATCATCTCTCAACTGGTTGCCATTGCGACTTTGATAAATCGGAACCAACACTCCAACATAAGGAGTAGCGTTTTTGATATGCCATTGTACCGAAGGGGAAATAAAGAGAACATGCCCACCGGAGTCCGCTATCTGGGGTCCTCCAATGACACTGCTGGGTCTTTGATAACGACCGTTCAGTTCGAGGACAAAATTAAATTGCATTTTTTCCCCTTTCTCCGGAACTTTCCAAGGCAAAAGCCGGCGGGAATAGCTGACATCATAGAGAATCTCATCTCCAACATCGACATTATTTCCATGCGTATTGATTTTATACTGAAAGTCGGCATCCACTGCCTGCCCCTGAGATTGATAAGTCATCACCACGCCAGGGATAAAATCGATGGAATGAGAACTGAATGGATCATCCCCTGTCGGAATTTCTAATCCTCCCAAGAGTCCTACGCGAAGGAAATGATTCACCCAATCCTTTTTAAAAATGTCATAGCGTAAAGTGAGGGGAATATCGGCAACTCCGAAATCGGTTGAGGAAACAATTCCCAAATCAGAAAACGGGGGGCCGGCTGGTGCATTAAAATCACTATAGGCCAGTGGTATCACGCCGATGACTGACAACTTTTCCGTAATGCCGTAGACGAAGATTTGAGGAAAAATAAAAAGGTTGAGATGAAGTGGCCCATTAGAACTTCGGATATATCTCAATTCACTGCGAGCAACATATCCCCCTTCCGCCACCGGAATAGCGACCAGTGTGTTAATGGGGCCAAATGCGTAAAGTGGATAACAAAAACAGATAACTAGAACGGCAATGATAGATTGCCAGAAACGCTTCAACATTTTCCCTCCATTCCAGGCCATTAATTAATAAGCCGAAAAAATAAACTTTACTGTTTGGCATCATCCGGAATCACTTCAAATCGGATAGGACTCCCTGCAGCATCAGGATAGGCCCTTCCTCGTACTGAAACTTTTCCTTGATCCGCTCGACTTTTAACCCCTTCCCATTCTGCTGGCGAAAGCTGAAAAATATTTCCCGAGGCAGGGTCTTGAATCCTTCCAGCTTCTCCAACCACTCCATCCACCGTCAAAGCGATATAGCGAAAAGAGTAGCCACTTTTTTGCACCGCCTTTTTGAGCGCCATCAAATCTGGCTGAACCCCATCGATAGGGGTATAATCGAAGGAAGAGTCTCGCAAATTGGCCTCGACCGATTTTGTATTGGGAACCTTTTTTAGTTTCATCTCCACCATATTATTACACCAAGGACACCCATGCCCTTTGGACACCACGACGACGTGCGAAACATTGGCGACAGAACTTAGAGAAAAACCCAACAACAACACGGCACATGCCACAAAATTCCCAATGATTTTCAGCATATTCATCACCCCCATACATACGAATTTTGCGCCTAGACAAAGAAACAAGCAACCATGAAATCGAATTTAATGAACAGACACCATCTGCTCTGCTTCTTGATGGGCTTGGGATTGATAAAGCCTTGATTCCTGTTTTTCGGCGATCTTGATCGCCTCGGAAAAGGAATGACTCGCTCGTTTATCCCCTTCAGCCCTCAGCAGCATCCCTTCAGCGATGAGAGAGGGGACGAGAAAGTTGGGGTGACGTTTAGAAAGTTTTTTGCTTTTACGAATTAGTTTTTTGATATTCTTGATTTTGATTCGGCGGGTGTTTGGATCATCATCAGGAAGTTGTTGTAGATAAGCGCGGGCCAGGAGAGGGTAAATATTGACAAACCAATCTTGCATCAGCTTTTTTTCTTCACGAATGCTTTTAGCCGCTTCGAGATGCGAGATCGCTCCTTCGATATCTCCTGCAACCAATAAACACTCTCCCAACAGCATCTCCGTAAAACAAAGGGAAAAGATATCCGAGCTGTCTTTTTGCGCGATCTGAAAAGCTTGCTTTCCTTCTTTGACCGCTGCTTCATGATTTCCCAGATAAGCATTCGCCAACGCATGTTGAGCGAGAAAATAGCAATACCCCTTCACCTGAGTACGCTGACAGACTCCCATCACCTCTTCGCTTAATTTTTTTGCCTCTTCTAATTGACCTAGGTAAATCAACGCGTGAATCGCCATGGTATGGGTCCAGGTCATTTCGAAATAGTCTCCCCCTTTTTTTAATAAGGCGATTCCCTGAAGAGAAGCTTCAACGGCCTTCTGCCATTCGGCTCTAAAAAGAGCTAACTGACTCGTTAGCTCCAAAGTCATACCACGAAGCCAATCCGAATCGAGGCGATTAGCCATTTGCATCGCCATGTCCCCATAGCGCTCGGCAGTGCGATAAAACGTCATCATTCCATAGATAGCCTGACCTCCACTGTAGACGGAACACAGTTCATGACAGTCCCCCACAAGCTCACCACAATTGGTTGATCGGATATGAGCTAGCCAACAGTTAAGCGAATCACAAAACCAAGAGGTCTCCGCAATTCGGCTATAGGTGTCACATCGTTCGATGTAACGTTGTTTTTCTTTCTCGTTGGCTGGTTTTCTAATCCATTGTGGAAAAAAACGATGAAAATAGTTGATGATCAATTCTTTTCCTAATGCCACGAAAACCCCTAGCCGAGAACGTGGGCGCCATTCTCCTCTAAGTTCTACTGAGCGCCACATCTCCTCCAAGGCGTTTGTAATACTGGATCTTTCGAAGAGGATTCTTCCCATCAAAGTATGAAGGCGTGCCTTTTCATCCTTGCTAACGGCTTCCGAGAGGAGTTGCTGAACAAGAGTTTGAGCATCGTCATAACGACCACTCATTCGATAGATATCGGTAAGATATACTTGAATTTTATAACGTCTCTCATCGGAAGGAGTGAGAAGAGTGAGCGCTTGCTCATACATACTTGTCGCTAAATCATTGGCAAATCGCTTCCGCGCATCATCACCAGCGGCAATACTGTAACTCAATGCTTTGTCCCGGTCGTGAGCCCGATAAAAGTGATAGGCGAGTGCCCCGAGTTGTGAAGTTAAGTTGTCTGTGAAGGTCAGCTCGATCGCATTTCCCATTTTTTGATGTAATTCTTTCCTACGATCCTCGGAAATATCTTGATAAAGCGTTTCGCGCATCCGATCATGACTGAGATGAAACTCCTTATTGCCGGAGGATGCTTGCACGATCTGTTTTTGCCCGAGCGTAGCTAGAAATCTTTGCAAGGTTTCTCCAGAAAAAACGGTCGCCCTTTCCAGAACCTTAGCCGAGATAGGTCTATCTGCCACTGCAAGCAGGTCAATGATTTGCCGCTGGTCAGGGCTTAGTAAAGCGGCACGGCGAAGAAAGACATCCGAAATGCTCGTAGGAAATTTAAGTTTTTCGATCTCGGTCGCTGCAGCCCATCGACCACTTTCTAAATATACCGATCCATTTTCTACGAGCGTTCGCATCACCTCTTCGACGAAGTAGGGATTCCCAGCGGTCTCTTGGGTGACACGTTCCAAAAAGGAAACGGGAATTTGCTGAACT
Source organism: bacterium (assembly GCA_041746775.1). Classification (GTDB taxonomy): domain Bacteria; phylum UBA10199; class UBA10199; order DSSB01; family DSSB01; genus JBGTGJ01. Next base: position 12,400 of record JBGTGJ010000053.1, on the reverse strand, counting down.
CCAAACATCGAGCACAACATCGGTTCGATGTTTTCGGAAGCCAATGGCTTTAACTCCACCACCTTGAAGACATTTTCTTGGCGAAGTCGGGAGAGAAATTTCTCCAAAGGACGTCCCTCCACTTCATCGCTACGAAAGCTGCCGAGCAAGGCAATCGGACAAGGCTCTCCCATCCGCTCCCGTAAGATAATTCTCCAGGCCAAATAATAGATAAGCTCGGAAGTACCGGAGGGGGCCCACTGCAGATCGTTGATGTAAAGTGTGTAGGGAATCACCTCGGCTACTCGGACGAAAAATTCACTTACTTGTTCGCGCAGTCTTAGATGTTCGGCCTCGGGTTTGTTGAGAGAGGGGGAAGGAGTAAGCTGATATCTTTGGGCGAATTGTGGTTCGATCTTGGCGAGTTCCGATCCAAACTGTTGGATGAGATCAGTGTGTCCAGCTGTTTCAATGAGAGGGACAAGATAAGTAATGAGTTCCGCAATGGCTCCATACTCGTTGAACTTTCCTTCGTAGCAATTCCCTTCAATAAAGGAGATCTTGGCGAGCTGGTTACGGTAACGCACTTCCCGGAAGAGTCGTGACTTTCCAATTCCACTTTGACCCGAGACGAAAATCACAGGAGTTTCCAGCCCCTGTTTTTTGACACGTGCGTCGACAAATCGGGTAATCTCTTCAAACTCCTTTTCACGCCCGACAAATCGACTCGAGAAAATATAACTCTCTCGCGTTTTTTGCGTCTCTAGTTCGTAAGAAAGCCCTCCCTGTTGGTTGATCGCTTCAATGACATTATTTGCCGTGCGAAATCGATCGGCGGGATTCTTTTCACACAGGTGTTCAATGATAGCGCGAAGCCATGAGGGAACCATGGCCGCTGATTCTTCTTTCCAAGTTAATGGAGCCTGCTGATGTTGTGCAATGATTTGGGAATGGGTCGAGCCGCTAAACGGAAGTGTTCGGCAAAGCAGGTGGTAGGCTAAAATTCCAAGACTATAAAGATCGGCACGGTGATCGATGACAGAACCTTTCAAACTAAGCTCGGGGGCCATGTAGTTGACGGTCCCACCAATCAGATCCCCCGTGCTTCCCATTTTTTTCAAACCGGCAATCCCAAAATCGAGGACCTTGAGAACCCCTTCTGAGCTCACCAGAAGGTTTCCCGGCTTGATGTCGAAATGGATAATCCCTCGACTATGAATATAAGAAAGAGCACGACAGATGGGAATGAGCAAATCAACAACCGTTCTCCAATCCGCCCCTTCAGTAGCGTCGAGAATATTCTGCGATCCTCGCACCAATTCCATGGTGAAAAAATAATCTTCCGTTCCGACTACGACATCGAAATCATACACTGCCGTTAGATTGGGATGATGGAGATCGGTGAGTGTCTTAAACTCTGCCTTGAATAAATCGACATTGAAGAGATTAATATGACGAATCGTCTTGAGTGCGATCGGCCGTTCCGGGCGGAGAAGATCGGTAACACGGTAAACAAAGCCCATCCCCCCTTCCCCCACACTATCATCGATACGATAGCGACCATTGAGGATGATTCCACGATCGAAGATGTGAGGAACATCCTCTTTGATGGGAATGAAACCACGCAATTTGGTGGCAAACTCCCCCTGCTTTCCTCTCTGTTGAATTTCTAGTCCCCTTTGCTCAGACATGACACCCCCTACCCACCCCGTTTACAATCTGAAATTCTACAGGTTTCGGTAGGTTCCGTCAAAATGGAATCAAGAAAAACATCAAACAACTATCTCACCAATTGACATGCGGGCAAAACACCGCGTAAAATGCCCGCATGCTTATTCGAAGAGCCCTTGCTCCCAAGCTACTAAAAAGTAAAAAAAGTTTTCTGCTGTTAGGGCCACGGCAAACCGGAAAATCAACGTTGATTCGATCGCTGCAACCGGATTTGGAAATCAATCTGGCCAACGAGCAAACCTATCTCGATTTCGTAAGAAATCCTTCGGAGTTAACCGAGAGATTAGCGGCACACACATACCACCATGTGTTTATCGACGAGGTTCAACGGTTTCCAACTATTTTAAATACGATTCAAGATATTCTCGATCATCCCTCTTCTTCGATTAAATTTTACCTGACTGGATCTAGTGCCAGAAAACTGCGTCGTGGTCACGCAAACCTGCTGCCTGGCCGAATCCATACCTATGAATTGGGGCCATTAGCCTCTGCGGAATTAGATTATCAGCTCCGGACGGACCAAGCTTTAAGCACAGGAACCTTGCCGGGAATCTATTTGGAAAAATCAAAAGAAGAGCGCACCAAAACCTTAAGATCTTATGGTGCCACTTATCTCAAAGAAGAAATCCAGGCGGAAGCTCTCACCAAAAACTTAGAGGGATTTTCACGTTTCTTATTTTTGGCTGCAGAATGCTCCGGAAAATTTTTAGACCTCACAAAACTTGCTTCAGAAGCACAGATTCCTCGTCAATCGGCAACCCGTTACTTTGAGATTCTTGAAGATACTTTAATTATCCAGCGCTGTCCCCCTTTTAGCAAAAGTTTAAAAAAGAGATTGGTGCTTCATCCCAAATATTATTTCTTTGATACCGGTGTATTGAATGCACTGCTGGGAAATTTTGAGGCTTCAGCAGATCGGATCGGCAATCTCTTCGAGCATCTCTTTTTCATTCAACTACTTTCTTCAGCCAGGTCCTTGGATCAAGAAATTCGAATCTCCACCTATCGAACCGAACATGGCGCGGAAGTTGATCTGATCGTGGAGTTTGGTTCAGCTCTTTGGGCCATTGAAATAAAAGCTTCTCGCCAAGTCTCTTCTTCCGACCTTCGAGGATTGAAAAATTTTTCAGAATTTTACAAAAAACCACACCATAGCGCTGTCGCCTATCTGGGAAATGTCGCTAAACAAATAAATCAGGTCAGGATTTTCCCTTGGCAAGAACTTTTGAAAGAAATGGGGCTGTAAAAAACGTAGTCAACCATAACTTTGCAACCGGAATTCCCATGAGATGTTTACTCGACAGTGCAATTTTTAAAGTCTAAAATTCCTAATTGGTATTCATCAGATTAATGAGACAGGGGCGGCATGCAAGCAAAGGGCGAAAAAAGAAATTCTGTCATACCTCCAAAAGACAAGACCATGGTTCAGGTGATTGGAATCGATCAACCTGAATTGAAGATTGGGCAACAACTAGGCCCCTATCAAGTTTTAGGTCATTTAGGGAAAGGGGGGATGGGAGAAGTTTATCTAGCGGACGACAGCCGGCTAGGTCGAAAGATCGCGCTGAAATTGCTTCCTGCAAACTTGACCATGGATCCCGATCGGGTCCGGAGATTTCGGCAAGAGGCACGCGCCGCCTCTGCGTTCAATCATCCGAATGCTGCCACCATCTACGAAATCGGCGAAGCGGAGGGGATGCACTTTATCGCCATGGAGTACGTGGACGGACAGGCACTGGATCAGAAGATGAATGCAGGGGTTTTGGAAACCTCCGAGACCATTGAGATAGGGTTGCAAATCGCTGCCGCATTGGAAGAGGCACATTCGAAAGGGATCATCCATCGGGACATCAAACCGGGGAACATCATGCTCACCCATCGTGGCCAGGTGAAGATACTGGATTTCGGGTTGGCCAAGATCACTCGTCCTGAACACCACTCACAACCAGAATTATCCATCCAGGCAAAGACTACCCCCGGACTAGTGATGGGGACCGTAAAATATATGAGCCCCGAACAGGCCTTAGGAAAAAAAGTCGATGCACGGACCGATATCTTTAGTTTGGGTGTCATGCTTTATGAAATGGCTTCCGGTCACCCCCCTTTCTCCGGAAACTCCACCACCGAAACCATCGATCAAATCCTCCATGCCGAGCCGGAGCCAATTGCACGATACAAGCCGAACATCCCTGCCGCACTGGAACAGATTGTGATCAACTGTTTGGAGAAAGACCGGGAACACCGTTACCAAAGTGCACAAGAACTTTTGCAGGATCTCAAAAATCTGAAACATGACAGCCAGTGGGGAGCAGTATCTCGTCGCGGTGCAGTCTTGAAATCGATTGCGGTGCTCCCGTTCAAACCACTGATCGCCGAAGGGCGAGACGAGGCGTTGGAGCTTGGCATGGCAGATACGTTGATTATCCGTCTTAGTAAACTTCAGCAGATGCTGGTTTCTCCGACGAGTGCGGTCCGCAAGTATGGTAGCCTGGAACAAGACCCTATGATTGCGGGGCAAGAATTGAGAGTCGATTCGGTGCTCGATGGAAGCCTGCAAAGGCGAGGGGACCAGCTAAGAGTTTCAGTGCGCCTCTTAAACATTCGGGATGGAGCAACCCTATGGGCCGATACTTTTAATGAAAACTTCACCGATATTTTTTCGGTTCAAGATTCTATTTCCGAACGAGTCGCAACGTCATTATTATTAAAATTATCCAGTCAACAGAAACAACAACTGACCAAGCGGTATACTGAAAATGTCAAAGCGTATGAGCTGTATCTAAAAGGTTCTTACCATGCGAACCAAATCACAGAGCATGGATTCAAATTAGCCATTGATCACTTTTGGCAGGCGATTGGTGAAGACCCCCATTACGCATTGCCCTATGCAGGTATTGCCAGCGCCTATCAGATGCTGGCTTATTTCAATTATCTCTCCCCCAAAGAAGCGATTCCCAAATCGAAAGAAGCAGCTCTCAAGGCGCTTGAGATTGATGTGACACTTGAAGATGCGCACACCATCCTCGCGTATGGTAAATTGCACTTTGATTGGCAATGGGCTGAGGCGGAACAGGGATTCAAACACACCTTAAAATTGAATCCCAATTACGGACGAGGGCATCATCAGTATTCCCATTATTTAACGGCAATGGGAAAGACGGAAGATTCCCTTGTCGAAAGTCTCCGAGCCTTGGAACTAGAACGGTTGAGTTTGGAGATGAACACCCACCTGATCTGGCACTATTACTGTGCGCACCAATACGACGACGCCATTGCCCATTCGATGAAAACGATCGAGATCGAACCAAATTTTTGGTTTACCCATCTGCTCTTGGCACAAAGTTACGCGCAAAAAGGGATGTATCAAGAGTCGATCACGTCGGCGCAAAAAGCCATCGACCTTTCGACACGGATGTCTGACCGACTTGGGACGCTGGGATATGCCTATGCCGTAATAGGACGAAGCGAGGACGCAGAAAAGATCATTGTTGAATTGAGCGAGTTATCCAAACAGCGTTATGTGAATCCTTATTTTACGGCCGTTATTTATGCCGGGTTGGGGAAAAAAGATCTGGCACTTGATTGGTTAGACAAAGCTTATGAAGAACGCTCCGAGCCGCTCGTTTACCTCAAATCCGAGCCGATCTTTGACCTATTACGTGAAGAACCACAATTTTTGGACCTGATGAAAAGGATTGGATTGTAGATTATGAAAAAAAATATCTGGATAGGAATCTTGATTCCATTAATTATTTCATCCGTTGCTTCGGCCGAGATATCCAATGTCACCATCAATGTGAAGGGGGTCGCTTGCCAGATTTGCAATAATTACATTGAAGCAAAATTAAAAAAAATCCCGGGGACCCAATCGGTTAAAACCAATTTTAAAAAGTCGAACTTTGTCCTGACTCGGGATCCGCAGCTGCCATTCGATTACGAAGCAACGAAGAAAGCAGTGAAGGATAGTGGTTATACCTTTGAATCGATTTCTCTTCATTTAACCAAAGCAAAAATTGTAAAAGAAGGGATCGTCGAAGACCCAGATTCCCAGCAGACTTTTCAGTTGATGGATGCAGAAACAGAGCCGATATCTTCCAGCCAGTGGCAGGCCTTAAAAACAAGTGCCCAAGAGGGAGAGCTCCCCGAAATTGTGGGAAAGCTGTATCCAGGAACCCCTTTAAAAATCGTAACGACCCCGCAATAAGAATGGATCATCCCTTCATGAAAGGAAAAAAGCGATGAAGCGAAATCTGAAATGGAGCTTTCAATTTTTTATCCTGCTGTCACTTTCCATTATTAACTCCCCCCTTCAAGCCTATCCGATTGCCACCTTTATTTCAGTTCCGGTCGCGAAAGGGGGCTACGCCTTCCAGAGTGAAATTTTGTATCAGAATTTTAGAAATGACACGGCTGGTTTAAAATTGGATACGGTGGCCTTCCCGCAACTCTTTGCTTATGGGATTACCAATAGAGTGACGATCTTCACCGTGATCCCTTTGGTCTACGCAGACTTTAATGTTCCTGGATTTTTGGTGGGAAATGAATTTGGGGTGGCTGACATCCCTATCGCTCTCAAAGAAGATATTTATCGAAAACAATCCCATTTGCAAAACATCCAGTTTTCTTTGACGCAAGGGATTGAAATCCCCTCGGGAGATGATCCCTTCACCTCCAATTCAATTGATTTTCCTTTTTTGGGAGGGGTCTTTACCTGGCAGACACCGGGAAATGAGATTGATCAGGATTTTAGTTACAAGATCAACACCGATGGAGGCGGGGGGTTTAATGAAGGGGATGAATTTTTTCACGACACCGCTTACTCACGCCGACTTTTGCCCTGGAAGTTGCCTGAGGAAGGGCAACCGTTTCAATGGAATGTGGTGTTGGAACTCAACGGCCACTACGCCAAACGGGATACAGGGGGAGGGGATTTTCTCTTCGCCAACTCGGGAGGGTACACCCTGCTTCTCACCTCAGGATTCAATTTTATCTTTCCCAAAAAAAACTTTAATCTGGATGTCGCCGCACAAGTCCCCATGATTCAAGACCTCAATGGGACTCAATTAGAAAATCAATATAATGTATTAGTCCGATTTACTCATGGTGGTGCGTTTTTCTAAACTTGAAGAATACACATAGAAAAAAGGCCCTCCGTCGCTGGAGGGCCTTTTCAAAAAACTTAAGCGGTAAATTAAAATAATTGATCGATCAAATCAGTATCTGCAATTTGAAGAATAGCGTCTTTAATCGGTGGGATCTCGAGACCTAGTACAGGAACATTTTGAATCCCCACTCTTGGTGCATGCTCATTAACACACCGGCACACCTTTGAAGGATTACCAACTTGTTCATGCCAAGCCGAATAAAAATTCGCTACCAAATTAGGTGTATAAGGATTAACCCCAATGGTACTTCCTTCAGGCGTAGCAGGAATGATGGTGGTATAACACGGTTTACCCGCAAAACAAATTTCCACCGGAACAATTAGGTTTTCTGGGGTGGTCTCGTTATAATTATAAGCAATAGTCCCGATAGGTGCGAGGCTATTCATTTCCATAATGGTAGCTTTAACGAATAATCCCCCATCGTTGTTCATATCAATTGCTTGTTGATCCGTGGTTACCATTCGATATGTTTTAATGGTACCCGATGGAGCTCCCTTTGCTTCCGTTTGGCCGATAAACATCACGAATGAGGCCAATGATAAAACACCCATAATAAATATTCTTTTTAATGATTTCATACCTTAACCCCCTAAAATAATAGTTTTTGATTTCGTTTCTTCAATGAAGTCTCAATTCGTTCTTAAAACCCTTTTGAGTTCCCCCTTTCCGAGTTTTGGATTTCTTTGAGTCTTTCTTCCCACTTAATTCTGACAATGATTTGTATCAGAAGAGTGGTTGCAATCGACTTGCCACCCTGAGGCACATGGAAAAGATTGCGGAATGTCGAATGCTTCTAATTATGTACAGATCATTTGATGATACGAAGAAATGAATCTTGGGAGGAAAATTGATTATCGCTGTTTAACACCGTTAAAGATGAGATTCAGAGGACGCCATTCCGGGCTTAGTTCCCTTCCAATATCCGGAAAGCCTCAAGGACGGCGTCGCAGAGGAAATCTGTCAGAAGACTGGCATCGCCTTCAAGTTGGGCCTTGCTGAGGTAGGTCATGTAAATCTGTTTCTTTTCCTGTCGAATGACGGCGGGGGGAATATTCTTGGCGAGGAGCATCCGATGGATAAGCAGACGGCCGATGCGTCCGTTACCATCCGAGAAGGGATGAATCTTTTCAAAACGACTGTGGATTTGAGCAGCGTGGGAGATCATATCCGACTCTTTGTGAGAGATGGAAGTTTCCAGCTCCTGCATAAGAGACGGAACCTTAAGATAATTTGCCGTGACAACACGGGACCCAACGATACGAACAGGATGATGACGATAAGCTCCCGCATCCGACTGGATCCCGTTTAAGAGAATGCGATGAAGTTTTAGAATAAAATTCTGATCGATCGCTTCCTTTTTCTTAATGGATTGAAAAAGAAATTCCAGCGCCGCCTGATGGTTCTTGACCTCCATCTGCTCGACCAACGTCTTGTCTGGAAGAGAGATGTTTTGAAAAAGAATCGCAGCCGTTTCCGGTTCGGTGAGGGTGCTCCCTTCAATTCGGTTGGTGTTATAAGTCAACGACAAAACAAACTGATCATAAAGATCTGGTCTCGTCAGAATTGTCTTCAGGATATTTTTATGTTCGCGATTTTTTTTTTGGACGATCCGAAGCTTGGCCTGCAGCGCCACTTCGGGAATAACCTTTTGCCCCGTGTAGGTGCGATACAAGGCATCAATCCGCTCCTCAGCCTTGGCCCTTGGCACAGAGCGGCCGCGTATCCAGCTGTTGAGAGTAACGAAAGAGACACCGAGTTCACGAGCGATCTTTTCTTGGGTAAGGCCTGACAAGTTTTGAATGATCTTTAATTTCTCAGAAGATGTCATTAACGAAATTTTATAGAACTTTATAAAGAAAGTCAAAACTCCGTTTCTTTATAAAGATTAGATATCTAGAATCTCAGTCCGAACTCCACACTAAATGCCCTGATGGCAGTAGCCACCCTAGCCCCCGCAAATCCTGGATCGATGGAGCCGTCATCGGTGATTTCCTTCTGAAAAGTATGGATATAGGAGAAGTCGAAGTCGGAATGTTTTAAAAGTTTATGGTTGGGAAATCGTAAACCCACACCTGCCGCGACATGTTGATTTCCACCCGTCCCGTTGTTGATATTTACAAACGCGGCATTGGAGGGGTATAGCGGTCGGACATAATTGTAACCGGTTCTCACAATAAGATTTTCAATTGGCTGGTATTGCACTCCAACTTTTGCTCCATACTGATCCTGCCATCCTAATCCCCCTTCAGTAATTGGCGTTCCAAGCGCTCCTCCTGCCCCCTCATTGTTGATCCAGAAAAAATCAGTCGCTACTTTGAGATTTTTAAGTGGGGTGACTGCCAAACCAACTTGGAGCTGTTGAGGAATATTCACACCTTGGGGCGCGATATCAAGGTACCTCTCAAATTCATCAAAATACTGTTCACTCGTGTAATTAAGCCCCATCGAGAGCCAAGCGAATGGTTTGTAGAGCACCCCGAGGCCAAAACCAAAGCCGATCGCGGCATCTTGTTTGTCAAGCCCCGCGGTTTGTGTCCCATCGGGAAGCGATGTATTAGTTTCAAGTACTGAGCGATTTAAGTGAAATGCTGCCCCAACGGAAAGTTTTTCATGAATCTTGTAGGAAGCGGCCGCGATGATTTTTAATAAGCCAAAGAAACTGTGGTTATCGAACGCATTATCGGGAACCGGTGTGCGAGAAATTGGAAAATCAACTCCAAACCCGGCCACCGCAAACGCCCCGGTCCCGAGCGAGATTCGTTTGTTGACCGGAAAAACGGAACCTCCACCCGGCAATATAGCAGGATCGTCATTGGAACCTACATTCACCGCTTCCGGATTTCCAAAGGGTGCATCGGAGGTGCTCATCACGCTATGAGGAAAAACCATCGTGAAGTTGGTGTTGACCATCGGAGGTAGATCCCCCAGTCCCGCAGGATTGTTAAGCAACACCGAAGTGTCTAGCGGTAAGGCAATGCCCGCTCCAGCCATTCCCTCGTTGATGGCCATGTAACCCGGCAAAAATGGCCCATCGGCTGCTTGTGATTGGCTTGTATAAAAAATTAAAAAAAATACGAAGAGCGTTTTCCAGAAGTTTCTCAACCATTTTAGAATCATTGTTGCCTCTATTTGAAAATATTTTTTGAGCACTCAACTTATATTTTGGAAGGAATTCTTAGATATAGTATTTTTGTGATGGAAAAAAGAGAAAAGGAGATTTTTATAAAACTTTTTGCGATTGGGGGAGCTTGGAATTTTTTTTCTGAAGTTAAACATTGTTAAACGGTTAATTATTGGTCGCAGCAAAAAAAATTGAAAAAATTTACTGAGACTTAATCTTCGCTAGTGTTGGAGTTTTATTAGATAACGCAGAAACAAAAGGACAATACCCGTTCGTGGTTTCTGTTATGAAAAAGCCCCTCTCTAGGAGGGGCTTTGATACAATGACTGCCATACTCACAACATTATTCGGCTGCGGTATAAACTTGCCACACACAAGGACTACAAGATTTCGGATGGATCTCAGGTGCATTGATCTCTGGGTTAAAGACAATTTCTAATATATTTTTTGAACAAGATTGCATAGTATCAAGGTTAGCATAAACGCCAGTTCCTTCAACTGGGGTATTGGTATTGATAATCCCCATCATCTGGTCATTCCCCATAGGAATCATTCCTAAGTCGAGTGGCGGAACATCCTCAAAAGGGGAAGTTTTGACGAGTGTACTTCCATCATTAAAATTAAATCTTCCCACAACATCTCCCATAAAATTTTGCACTGCAGTGAAATCAAGCTCAAAAGTACCAGCATGTTTCCCAGTACAAAAATAGAGATCGCTTTTGAAGATCTTACTATTGGTACTCGTGTTTTGACTCCCCTCAGGAACGGTCAAACAAATTCCATTATACCAAATTTTGTTTTGAGTACTGCCTGTGCCCCCACTTCCCTTCGCTTCTGTTTGAAGGACAGGTAGTCCTAATAAGATCACCCCTAGAATAAAAATTTTTCTTACGGATCCCATACTGTAACCCCCTTGGTTGATCGATTTCAATAAGCAGTCAGAATCTCTTGGATTGACCATGGCAGGATCTAACTATTTATCGATTTCGCTTTTGATCTTAAATGGTGCAATTCATTTGCCATGAAATTGGGGAGCGTATTTGAAGAGCAAATGCCTAGAGATTCTAATTATGTACAGATTATTTTGAATGCCGCGATACCGTCCAATAGTATGGATAACTGTTTAACAGTGTTAAAAATCGTTTCCCAACCGTTCTAACTTGATTCCATTTCAAAATTTGCGATCCCATCCAAAATAACAATTTCGCGTCAGGTCTAATTTATATAAAATGTTGAAAAAGGGGTGATATGACAACTTTTCGGGCAGCAATCTTATACATCGATGATAACCAACAAAACCTTGATCTCTTCCAACAAATCTTTGGTTCCGACTATTCGGTCAGGCTCTGCCATACTGGGGCTGAAGCGATGAGAATCATGGAAAAAGAAGGGGATCAGGTTCCTCTCCTGCTCGTCGATCAAAAAATCCCAGACCTCTCCGCGATCGAAATCTGCAAAAGAGTTGCAAAGATAAATCCTCAGACAATTGGGATCATCCTCCTCGACTCTCCTGATCCACAATTTTTATTGGAGGCGATCAACGAGGCACATATCTATCAGTGCATCGTCAAACCGTGGAAAAAAGAGGAACTTAAACTGATTCTCGAAAAGGGCTTACACGAATACGGTGAAAAGGTCTCCAAGCTACATGAACTTGAGATGCGTGCAAACAAAGACGAATCCCTCGAACTAGAAATCCGCGAAATGTATGACAGTGGCACGATTGTCGGCGAAGAATCGGGACTGAAACGGGAGATTGAGGTGATCAAGAAAGTAGCGCCGACCGACTCGACCATCTTGATTTTGGGGGAAACAGGGACCGGGAAAGAACTGTTGGCAAGGTCCATCCACGAGCGAAGCAAAAGAAAACATGGCCCGTTTGTTCCGGTCCATTGCGCCTCACTGGTGGAAACGCTGATGGAGAGCGAACTCTTCGGTTACGAAAAAGGGGCTTTTACGGGTGCCGATCAAATACGTCGAGGGCGTTTTGAAATCGCGAAGGGGGGAACCATTTTTCTAGATGAAATCGGAGAACTTCCCGAAGAGATTCAGGTCAAATTACTTCGAGTACTTCAAGAAAAGGAGATTTATCGAGTGGGGGGAAATAAATCGATTCCGGTCGATGTGAGGTTGATCTCGGCCACGCATCGAAATCTAGAGGAGATGGTGCGTAAAGGAACGTTTCGTGAAGACCTCTTCTACCGCCTCAACGTCATCATGGTCCGTGTCCCTCCGTTGCGTGAGAGAAAAGAGGATATCTCCCGCCTTGCTCTCCACTTCCTCAAAAAACTTTGTCGCAGCTCGGGGAAATATCTCTCCTTCCCTTCGGAATCTATAGAGTACCTCAGTCGCTATGACTGGCCTGGAAATATCCGTGAATTACAAAATGTCATCGAAAGAGCCG
>JBGTGJ010000052.1:0-2237 GCA_041746775.1 bacterium | reverse complement strand
CAGGAAATCATTATGGGAAATCTAACATTAGATCTGCGCCTTGAGGGGATATTCCCCTTCCATAAGATCACATCAGACCAATACAGTTTGGCCAGCCGCTTCACCCCTCGTTTGAATTGGGAGATCTTACCCCAACTTTCTATAGTAGCTTCCCCCACACTACAGACAGGAACTACCGGTCCTCTCACCAATAGCGGGACCCGCTTTTTCCGACTTCAGCCTGATCCTCGATTGGTTCTCAGTCGGTATGTGAAAGGGAATGCGGAACTACGCACCGACATTCAAGAAGCGTATGTGCGATGGGAACCTAATCAAACTCTTCAACTCCGAGTTGGACGCGATTTTTGGGACACCACGGTGCAAAGCCGGTTTCGGAATTGGTCTTATGCGGGATTTACCGATGCCAATATCGCCGATGCCTGGATTAGTTTAGGAGTCGGCGGAGAAATTCGATTTCACAAACCTTATACCGCTCAGTTTCCTTTTGATCTCAAGCTGTTTGGAAGTGGTGCTTATGGTGGAAGAGGAGAAACACTCGGACTATTTCAAGGGATTGCAACCTTCCTCGCCTCCAACAAGTATCCCGATTGGGTCACAGTGTTAGGAAGCTCATTCGGTTATGCTCATTATCCTCAAGGAAGTTTGTCTCAACTCTATCCAGGAGTTTCTTCTCAAGCTCAAGGGCATGGCATCTCCCCTTCAGTGTATCTGCAACAGGGAATTGGAAAGTACATCGATTTACAAGTTGGGTATGGATCATTCATTTCTTTCGACAGTTTATTAAATGAGAGACGCGGGCTTACTGTCGGCGCTGACTTTCATCAAAACTATTGGGGATTGCACGCCAATTACGGCCGCATTTGGCGAAATGATTTGGAAGGGATTACCTCAACTCGAGTGGAGGATCTTCTCGAAGTCTCCGGACGCTGGATGGTCTTTGGACAAAAAAATCGAATTCTTAATCTCACCTTGGGAGGAATTCTCGCATCAGGTGTGCCACCGATAAGATTTGGAATCTTTACCGGATTAGAAGTGAATGTCGAACGACTGCACCTCAAGTAAAGTCATCCCTTTTGTCGGTAAATTTTTTCTACATCAACTTCGACGGACATTCCGAACTGGGCAAGAAAACCAACCAAATCCCGAAGCGGCAGTCCAACCGCCGCAAAATAATCCCCACGGATCGAACGGATCAACTTTCTTCCGACCCCTTGAATCGCATAAGCCCCTGCCTTGTCGAGCGGCTCTCTTGTGGCAACGTAGGACTTGATCAATTTTTGATCGAGGGGGAACATCTCGACTTCGATGGTCGATAAAGTTTCGAGATTTTTTTTGGAGGAAGCATCCAACACCGCAAGTGCCGTATAAATATGATGAGTTCTGCCAGAGAGTTTTTTTAATATCTCTACAGCATCCATCACATCTTTAGGTTTGCCGATTTTTTCCCCCGCGCACTCGATCAAAGTGTCACATCCGATGAGGATAGAATTAGGAAAATCTTGAATGAGCGATTCTGCTTTTTTTCTGGCAAAAACAATCGCCTCTTCTTGAGGGGAAAGAGTTGGATCAAACAGCTCTTCAAATTTGGGAGAACGAACTTCGAAAGGGATTTTAAGAAGTTTGATCAGTTCACGACGACGCGGGGAGGTGGAAGCAAGAATGAGTTTCATAAAGAGAAATCGGGAACGAGAGTGTTTTGATATTCATTTACAATTTTTTCTAACTCTTGCGCTGAGTTCGCTTGAAACATTTTTCCCCTTAACTCGGCGGCACGCGGAATCCCCTTACAATACCAACCAAAATGTTTCCTCATCGCAGAAAACCGCTTCCCCCCTTTGACCTGCTCAAAAAGACGAGAATGCTCTAACATCACATCAAACCGGTCTTCGACTGGTAGCGACGCACGGCTGTGCGCCCCTACCTTAAAATCTTCCTTGTTAGAAAAAAACCTCGGCTGTCCCATCACTCCACGCCCAATCAATACTCCATCGACCCCACTCTTCTCAATTTTTTGAACGGCATCTTCCAGTGATTGAATATCTCCATTCCCAAGCACCAAGGTCGAAGTCTGATGAATCACTTCCGCTGCCCTTGCAATCGCCTCCCAATCGGCCGAACCGGTATACATCTGTTTGAGCGTGCGGCCGTGGAGCGTGATCGCTACCGGTTCCTCTTCAAGAAGATGCTTCACCCAATCTTCGACGACAATCCGATCATATCCAATTCTTGTTTTTACC
>JBGTGJ010000051.1:0-3830 GCA_041746775.1 bacterium | reverse complement strand
AATTTTTATCGAAATCGATTAATGCAAGGAACTCCAACATTCTTCCGGTGATATCAGGAGTGGGAGGATCAAGACAGGCCCCATGGTCGGAGAACGGGATACGGTTGACGATATCCAACGTGTTATCGACGTCAAAGGCGGCCCAGCCTCCATTCTTCGACTGCATGCTGAGCAACCAATCAAGCCCCAGCTGAAAAGCTTTTTTATGTTCTAAAGTTTTGAGGCCGGTCTGATGAAGGAGCGTCAGTACCTCAATCGTGTCGTCGACATCAGGGAAATAATCATTTTCAAATTCGAAAGACCATCCTCCCGGTTTGGCTTTTTTATTCTTGATGCTCCAGTCTCCGTAGACACTTCTAATTTGTTTGCTCAGCAACCATTCGGCCGCTTTTTGCAGGGCAGGGTGTTCGGGATTCATCCCGCTTTCCACCAAACTGACCCCGGCCCATGGGGTATCCCAGACCGGGGAGATACAGCACTGCTGATGAAGATATAAGGTAGAGCTTAAGGTTTCTTCATTGGATTGCACACGTGGGATGTGAGGAAGTTCTCCTTCACACAATTGTTGAAAGTTAAACAATCCCTTCAGACATTTCTGAATCGTCGGATCTTGTGTGGAATAACCCAAGGTCTTTAACGCCAGAGCGCTATAGGCCATGGCTGGATAGATATCTTCTGTTTTTTCAATATGTTCTCGAATATATTGAATGCATTGGTTAGCAGAAGAATCTTTCAAAAGATTTGGTAACTTTCCCAAGTTCTTCAACAACTTGTCTAAGTATAAAAATCCATTCTCTAAAGTGAAAGTTGAAGTCTGTTTCGGAAAAGACCAGCTCCGATGTTCCGGCATTTCGGGATAAAGCTCTTCCAGATCGATATTTAATGGATGTACAGGCTTTTCATTGAGCAAGACGAGGAGGGGGACAATGCAGGCTCGAGCCCATGAGCTAAATTCATAGATGTTGATCGGAAACCAATCGGGCAGAGACATTAAAAGATAAGGCATCGTGGGGGCTGAATGCCAGGGGGCTAAACCGAACATTGCTAGGTGGATTTTGGTAAAGACCCTGGATTTAGTTGGCCCGCCATGAGACAGGATAAATTCCCGCGCGTTTTTCAGAGCCTCATCATGAATCGAGAATCCACAAAGTTTTAAAACCCAATAACATTCAAGTGTCGAGCTAAGGTCACCAGGACCGTTGTAAAAGATCGCCCAAGAGCCATCTTGTCGCTGTTGGGAAAGTATTCGTTGGCAGAGAGCTTCATTGGTTTTTGGATCAGGATTGCCGAGGAATTCTCGAAGTAGGATATATTCAGCGCCAATCGTTTCGTTGGCTTCAAGGGTATACCACCAATAACCATCCTGAAACTGATGAAGAAGCAGCAGATCTTGGGCCTTTTTAATGGCTGTTGGTAATGAGTTTTTCCCACTTTGAAAAAGGGGGACTAAGGGGGATTTTGTGAATGCACTTTCCTTATTATTATTAATAGTAGGTCGGCTCATAGCGATGGAAGGACTTAAATCTATCGTGCTTTTGGGTCAAGGTTGGATCTGGATAAAAGAGAGATAATATATATTATGTTAAGTTATTACCATTTGTTATTATCATCTTCTTCCTCCTCATCATCATCCGCTTCATCCTCTTCAAAGGCGAGTTCATCTTCTCCCAGCTCGTGAACCCCTTCATCATAGACCTCTTCTTCATCTTCCTCTTCATCTTCTTTCTGCCGATGCAGGTCGGTATCGACCCCCTCTAAAATCTCTACCTCACAAAGATAATCTTTGGGGTCGACGTAATCCTCTAAGACGGTGATTAAGATTTCTAACTCTTCTTCCGTTGAGAGTGCTCCGGTGATCTTAAGTTTATCCGCTTCAAATCGAAGCTCCAAACCGCTGGCGTCGATCTCTTTATTTTCTTCGAGATGTTGAGAGATTTCCTGAAGTAATTCTTCTTCGGAAAGTGAACCGTATTCTTCAATCATAAGAACCCCCTTTGGCAGCCTTTCGGCCTTCATTTCCGCGAAGTGCCAAAAAAGTAAAGATGAAAATGAAGTTAAGAGTGTAAAAAAAATCCCATAAAAATAAAAGTTGTTTAAGCGAAATGCTTCATTCATTCTTAGAGAATAATCTCGTTCCCAGGCTTAACCCTGGGAACGCACTGTATGAGAGGCTCCGCCTCTCGAGATGGAGGCAGAGTCTCCAAGGTACCGTTCCCAGGCTAAGCCTGGGAACGAGAGGTGTTAAATTATGGCAAAAGAATTTCGTTTTCCTGACCTTGGCGAAGGGATCTCGGAAGGAGAGCTCGTTCGCTGGCTAGTGAAAGAGGGGGACTCGGTCAAAGAAGACCAAGAGATTGCGGAGGTCGAGACTGATAAAGCATTGGTCACTATCCCCTCCCCCTTTTCCGGTAAAATTGAAAAACTTTATTTTAAAACGGGGGAACAGATTCCGGTTGGAAAGACATTTATTAGTTTTTCGGAAGGATCCGAAGCTGCACCGGATAAATCCAAAAAAGAAACTGAAGAAGTTCCTGAATCTAAGGAAGAAAAAAAACCGGCTGAAAAAGCCGACGAGGAACCGACCGAAAAATCTGTTAAAAAAGAATCCACGAAAGAATCACCCACTCAACCTCAGGAATCAGAAAAAAAATCTGAGGCATCTCCCTCGACTCCATTAGCGACTCCCTATACTCGTCGAATTGCCCGAGAGTTAGGAGTTGATCTTGCGCAAGTTTCCGGCTCAGGTCCACAAGGTCGAATTACGGAAGAAGATATTCGAAAGCATGCTTCCGCTCCCAAAAAAGAAGAGAAAAAAGAAGGTGAGAAGCCTAGTCCTCCTCCATCGATCGAAACGAAGGGAACTGCAGAGGATTTTGAAAAATTTGGCGAGGTAGAAAGAGTTCCTCTCAAAGGGATTCGTCGTAAGATTAGCGAACACCTTCTCACCGCTGCCCATCAAACCGTGATGGTGACCCATATGGATGAGGCAGAGGTCGATCAGCTCCTTCAGCTTAAAAGAGAAAAACAAAAATATGCCGAGGAACGAAAGGTAAAACTTACCCTACTTCCTTTCTTAATGAAGGCATGTGTTATTGCGTTGAAAGAATATCCTTATCTTAATTCTAGTTTGGTCGGAGAGGAAATTGTTCTCAAAAAATATTACAACTTTGGTTTTGCGGTTGATACCGACGTGGGACTGCTCGTGCCAGTGATACAGAATGTCGATCAGAAAAGTATCATTCGTTTAGCAAGTGAACTGAAGACCTTGAGCGACAAGGCGAGAGATCGTTCCGTCTCCGTCGAAGAATTAAAAGGGCATACTTTCTCCCTGACGAACATCGGTAGCATTGGAGGAAAATATTTTACTCCGATCATTCATTATCCCGATTCCGCTATTTTGGGATTGGGTCGAACTCAGGAAAAACCGGTAGTTCGAGATGATCAAATCAAAATTGCAAGCACCCTTCCTCTCTGTTTAACCTTCGATCATCGAGTCACCGATGGCGCCACGGCGGCTCGTTTTGTCAATGAAGTGATTCGGTATTTGAAGGATCCGGATCTGCTACTTTTAGATGACGGCGAATCGTGAAT
Source organism: bacterium (assembly GCA_041746775.1). Lineage (GTDB taxonomy): Bacteria > UBA10199 > UBA10199 > DSSB01 > DSSB01 > JBGTGJ01. The sequence goes on along the minus strand of JBGTGJ010000051.1, from coordinate 239 downwards.
AGACCAGTGACAAGTGACCAGTGACCACGGACCAAAAATAAAATAAATTATTGATGTTCCTCAGTCCCTGGTCCCTAGTCCCTGGTCAGTGGTCAGATTTATGGTTGTTGGAGAACTCACAGAATCCACCGAAGTAGCAATCCTCGGCGCAGGTCCCGGAGGATATGTTGCTGCGATTCGCTTGGCACAGCTTGGCAAAGAGGTGACGCTGATCTCTTCCGATCCATTTCCAGGGGGTG
>JBGTGJ010000050.1:0-1539 GCA_041746775.1 bacterium | reverse complement strand
GGAGTAGTATCCCCGGTAAAAGTTTTAGTATTGAGAAAAGATTTCAACTGAATGATCGTGAAAGCATGGGGCGATACCGCTATTATGATTTTCATAATGTGCGAGGAAAACCAAACCCTGCACTGATTGCTTCTTCGCCGGTCGAAAGGAACCAGAATGACTCCGGAAAATTCTAAAAAAGTCTGCCTCATCTCCCTCGGCTGTCCCAAAAACTTGGTTGATGCTGAGATGATGCTGGGGTTTTTAAAGAAGGATGGATTTGAGTTGTCGACCGATCCTTCCAATTCTGAAGTGATCGTGGTCAACACGTGCGGGTTTGTCGAAGACTCCAAGCGTGAATCGATTGGGGCTATTCTCGATGCGGCAAAATATAAACAGACCGGGAAGTGTGAGGTCTTGGTTGCTAGCGGGTGTTTAACTCAGCGGTATTCCTCCGAATTGCAAAAGGATATGCCCGAGGTCGATTTGTTTGTGGGGCTGGGGGAATTCAACCGTTTGTCCGAAATACTAAAAACAAAGTTTCACGAATTGCCGAGGGTCATGGTTGAGCACCAGCCGAATACGGCATTCGCTACTTCCAATCAGATTCTTCCAGACCCCGATCTCCCCCGAATCCTCGCCACTCCTAAACATTATAGTTATTTAAAAATTTCTGAGGGATGTTCACACCGCTGTTCTTTCTGCATCATTCCGCACATCCGCGGCGATCTAAAAAGTCGGCCAATCGACTCCATCGTCCGGGAAGTCGAGCAACTCTTGGATCAAGGGGTGAAGGAATTTAATCTGATTGCACAAGATCTCAATGAATATGGAAAAGATTTGCGCAACGATTCCAATTTAACGGAATTATTACTCCGTCTCGACGCGATCCCCGGGGACTTTTGGTTGCGCCCGCTCTATATGTATCCACTGGAATTTACCGACCGATTGATCGGAGTGCTCAAAAATTCCCAACACGTCGTGAAATATGTCGATATGCCGCTGCAGCATATCAATGATCGAATCATACGATCGATGAAGCGAGGTTCACCCTCTCGATATGTTCGGCAAGTTTTAGATAAACTGAAAGCGGCGATGCCAGAGCTCGCGGTTCGAACCACTTTTATTGTCGGTTACCCTGGTGAGACTGAAGAGGAGTTTCAAGAGCTCTACGACTTTTTGCAGGGATACGAGTTTGATCGAGTCGGGGTGTTTCAATATTCTCCTGAAGAAGGGACACCGGCGGCGCTTTTATCAGATCAGATTTCCTCCGAAATGAAACAGGAGAGGTATGACCGATTGATGTCATTGCAACAGAAGGTTTCGCTTAAGAAAAACCAGGCATGGATTGGCAAAGAAGTTCGAATGTTGTGCGAAGGTCCATCCGAAGAGAGTGATTGGGTGATGCAAGGGCGGCTTTTCTCGCAAGCCCCTGAGATCGATGGATTGACCTACCTCAGCGACTCTGAGCTGGGGACCGAGAACATAGGAAAATTTTTAAACGTCCAAATTACCGAAGCTCATGAGTATGATTTGGTGGCGAAGCTGATTTGATTAAAA
>JBGTGJ010000049.1:0-7822 GCA_041746775.1 bacterium | reverse complement strand
GGGGTGGAGCCGATTTCTTTCAGAGCAGCATAATAGTTGAGTTGTTCTAATAGATGATCTGTTCCAGAAACGTTTTCTCGGCCCGCAATCGCTGCTCCAGCTTTTTCGATAAACTTTTGTTCGGTGAGGGTAAGCGCTTCTTTATTTGAAATTTTTTCTTCAATCTTTGCTAATAAATCCAGATGGGAACGTACCACTCTTTGCAGGCGACGTAGTGTTTTTGATTCCGATTCACTCGGCGTTTTCTTTTGGTCTTCTTTAATCGTCAAATCGATCTCATGTAGTCTTTGTTTCAAGTATTTTCGGGTTTGCACGTCGAGTACTTTGTCGACAAGGTCTAGCTCTTGTAGGATCTTGCTTTTAATTTCGCCGGTTTTACCGTTAGTGCTTTCCTCATTCAGTTCGTTTAACTGTTGTAGTTTGACTTTTCTTCCCAACTCCAGCTTTTGAATTCCTTCGGGAGTGGGAAAATATTCCTCAGAATTTTTGAAAATTTCTGCCAAATCTTGTTCAATCTCAAGATTTTGTGGTGTCCAATAATTACGATACATTTTGTCAATGGCGAGAGAGGGCGGATTCAATTTTGGATGAAAGCCCTGCAGCATCCACACCAATCGTTCGAAATCATTGCTGAGATTCCTTCGTGGTGAAGAACTAGGTAGATTGGACAGCGCAGCTAGGGGCAAGAATTGTCCAATGTAAGAGCTCTCGTTTGACATCACCGCGATCGGTCCCCTCTGTGAGGGGAAATTTCGAATACCACCAGGGTTTTGAGCAAAAATGTTCCCCTGTGGACGACTTGAATTGACGGTTGCGGCTTCGCTGATTGATTTATCTCTCCCTAGCACTGCAAGTGAACCGCTAATGGTTGCGTGAGGATCGAGAAGAAAGGGACTTTCACCATTGGTCACATCCATTGTAATGCCAGGGTAAAGAAACGGACTATAGGCGTGCAGTCTTCCATGCGGAAGAGAGCCAAAAACCTGCATGTGGGCGGCTCGCCTTTCGGCCGTCTTAACACCTGATTTATGATTGGGGATTTGATTAGTTAATAGAGGAAAGACGACGTTAATGACAGGTACGTTCAAGTCAAACTTTGCAATGATATCGGGAATGGAAATGAGAGTGGAAAGATTTCCGAGATTAGCTTGAACATTATTCACCGCATGACCAATGAAATCAACGTGCGAGTTGTGATCTGCGCCGACAGTATGACCGAGATAGTTTAACAGACCGGAAAGTTTTGGTTCGACATAAAAAGTCTGTGGGTTAGCAGTTTCCCCAATCTCTTTACCAAAACTTAAAAAAGTTCTCGCGATAATCGAAAAAGGATACTGGTTATTAATCCCACTAAGATACTGCGACACTCTTTTGACTGCTGGAACCGCGTATCTGAAGATGTTTCTCCATCTAGCAATGGTTCCCAATTCTTGAGGTAAATCTAGTTTAAAGGAATAAGTTTCAAACATGGGGACAACTCTCGGCATTTTCCCGAGGTTGACTTGATGTTCCTTAGCAACCTTCTTGATAAGTTGATGAGCCGATTTGATGACCGTCATGACTGGTGCTTCGATAGCACGGTTGAAATCTCTAGGATTTGTCTTGTCCTCCAGCATTTCAGCTGCTTTTGTCATGTATTGGGTTACTTCTGTTTCAAATTTTGTAAGTAATTCCGAAAAAGGTTTCGCAATTTTTGTTTCGAATATTTCTGGGGAGAATTTATTTTGGATTTCTTTCAAAAACTCGAGGTATCGTGCCATCCCAATGCGCATTCCTTGTTCACGTAAAGCTATTTTCTCCCGATCATAAAATTTAATAGTCTCTTGAATCTGTGGGGCAAGCTTTTCGATCTGTTTTCTTAGTGCTCCGGCTTCAGCATGATAATTTTCCCAAAATTGGCTTCTAGCTCCGACCAGCTTTTCTAATTGACCACGAGGAAGTTCTGAATTTGCCTTATTGAGGCGATTAATGACTTGAAAAATCAGAGAGTCTTCCGAATGCTTGAGAAGTTCAATGGTTGCGTTTTCGTAGGCCCCCATCGCTTGCCACAATTTTTGAAAATTTGTCGTTTCTAAAATAGGGCTACTGCTTTTTTCGGTAGTATCAATGGTGTGATTTTTCTCTTCCAGTTCCAAATTTCTTTTGGCCTTTAAGAAATTATTTCCCAGTTCTAAAAACTTTTGATTGAAATGGTCAGAATATTTATGTGGATAGGTTATGATTTCAGTCGTGATCTCTTCTAAAATACCGTGATCATTGGTTCTTAGTAATTTTCTAATAGAGGCATGGAGGGCATTTTGTAGCAACCAAATATTGGCTATCGCTGGATCTTCTAAAAATTCATTTACTGCATTTCGAAGCAAACGAACAGGTACTAAAGCCTCTCGTTCAGATTTTTTTATTTGTTCTCTGAAGAAAGAGATATTTTTTTCTAATTGTTCTAAAATAATTTTATTGGGTTGTTCCTGTTTCGATTGTTCGGCCTTTTGAATTTCAGCAGATTGCAATTGTTGGGACCATTCTTCGATGGTAGTTTGCAATTTTCCATTTTCTTTACGATATATTTCCGCTGCATAGATTAATTTATCGGCTCCCTTTGCTTGAGAGAGGAGAGGGTGATTTTTGATCACTGTCTCGATGGCGGTAGGTAAAAAACTTTCATAATGCTTTTTTGCAAATTCTATCGCGTCGGGATCAAAACCCAAACGTCGAAGATTTGAGAGAGGAGTTTCTCTAGCCACACTCAGAGTACTGATGCTCTTGGCCCAAACCATATTGACCAAGGCATCGGCCCACGTCATGGAGGCTTCTTTACCGAGAACCTCTGATACTTTTGTGGTAAAAATTTCGAAAGATTGAGCAGTTTTTTCGTAACTAGGCCATTGAAAATCTTGTAAAAATGGATCGAGCCGTTCTCGTAACCCCTGTTGAAAGACAAGTCGGCTCTTTTCAAAATTAATATAAAGTTTTCTGGTTTCAGGAGTAGCTGACAATATTTCTAAATCTTTTCTGGTTTTCCAAACCTTTCGATCCCCCTGTCCACGAATCAATGCGAGACGAATTCCTTCCTCGATACTACGAATTGGAGTGGGTTGGGGCCTGGTCGGGACGACAGGAGGGGGGGCGTAAGGATCGATGCTTTTGTTAAAATCAAGCTTGGTAATTTTTCCCCATAAATACAGCGCCCCATTTATTAAACGTTCTGTAATTGAAGGGGGTGGTTTTTGACTTGGCTCTGGAAGTAGAGGTTTAATGACTACACTTTTTCCATGAGTAGCTGGCTCGGCAAGAGGAACTTTTGGAGTGGCTGAGCCCTGTGGTTCAAAGGCCGCCTCAGAGAATATTTGAAAGGGGTCTTGGATGCTACTTTTATTGTTTGTTGCGAAGCTAAGTTGTGCTTTTTCTGGTTGAAGCTGAAGCAGTTTTAACCCTTCGTTCTTTAGATTTAGATCTTGAATCTTTTTTGCAAACTGTGGCCCCAACGCAATATGTGCCGCGTGCCCCGTTCCTTTAAATTGGAAGAAAGTAATGAGTGAATCAGCCCCTATCGTCAATGCATCGGCAGGATTTCTTAATCCTAATTTAGCTTCTGCAACGTTGGCCAAATAAAGTCCCCCCAACATCGCCGCTTCTGGAAACGCCTTTTCTGCAACTTTCTGCAATGTGTTGGAATTTTTTGCTCCCACACGTGCCCACTGAATCCCTTGATGTGCAAAATTTCCCGTTCCACGCAAAGTTCCGAGGGTAATATACCCACGCTTAATCTCTTGCTTCAGCGTCTCCCTCGACCAATCCTGAGGGCTTCCACCAATTTCGCTAAAACCTTTTGTTAAAAAAACGAAGCTTGGCCCTTCCACCGCCAGTGCTCCCAAGGCTGAGATCGCATTGGCTCCTGTTCCTCGGGTGATAAGATTAGCGGCAGGGGAGGCTAATAATCGGGAAAAGAAAAAGCTCTTCGCTCCTAGATTAATCAGCTGCGCCCCCCCCATTCCTAACAATCCGGGACCACTAAAAATTTCATGAGCCGCTCGGCGCACCTGGTATTCAATACGAGGGGCAAAAGCACCTATTCCGGAAATCGCTTGATGTTCTTGCACCGCTCTTCGTTTTAGTTCGGAAAATTTTTCAGGAATTTCCGAGGTGATGGCAGAGAATACCGCTATCGCTTCCGAAGAGCGGTGATTATTTTTTAATGAAAGACCAAAGTTAGTGAGTGATTCCCAAAAGAGGAGATGGTTTGTTTGTTGCGAGTGATGAAATAGTGAAGTTAAAGTCTGTTCATCTAATCTTGAGAGAATCGTTTTTCGTTCTGAACGATTAAAGCCAAGAAAGATTTCCCGAAGGTTAGAGCTCTTTCCTTTCTGTAATTCTTTAGCAAAGGAGGGGAGAGGTTGAGAATTTCCAAAAGACAATCCCTTCGGAATCGAAGCTAATAGCTGATCAATGAGTTGTGCGACGAAATAATTTTGAGGATGTTCTTGAGAAGTGGGGTGAGATTCCTTTAAAATAGCACGAGAAGTTAAAGGAATAGTATAGGGGGTTAATACTGGTGGAGTTCCGCTCATGTTTTCCCTCGAAAAGTGTATTTCTAACTCGACAAACTCGACAAAGAGTTGCGTACTTCTAGCAAAATAAAGTAAAAAAAAGCTTATGTCTCAATTTCCCACGGTTCGTCTTCGCCGCCTTAGAGAAAACCCTACCATCCGCAACCTCGTCGGGGAAACGCGACTGCATCGCGATTCGCTGGTGATGCCGCTTTTTATCCGACCTGGAAAAAAAATCCGTCGCCCGATCCCAACGATGCCGGGGATTGAGCAACTCTCTCCTGATGAATCGCTCAAAGAGGTCGAAGCGATCCTCAAGGCAGGAGTGAAGTCGGTCTTGTTGTTTGGTATTCCCGAAGCGAAAGATCCGCAGGCTAGCTGGGGCTATCGGGAGGATGGGGTTATTCAGAATTCTATTCAATTGATCAAGAGAAAATTTCCCGAGTTGGCCATTATCGCCGACGTCTGTCTTTGCGACTATACCGACCACGGACACTGTGGGGTCGTGACTGAGGAAAGAGGACACAAGCAGATCGACAACGATGCAACTTTAGAAGTTCTCAGTCAGATCGCGGGGAGCATGGCAAGAGCGGGGGCCGATATCATTGCCCCGAGTGATATGATGGATGGGAGGGTGCAAAAGATCAGGGATGAATTGGATGCCGCTGGCTTTAAGGAACTGCCGATCATGGCTTATAGTGTGAAGTATGCGAGTGCGTTTTATGGACCATTCCGAGATGCTTTAGAGAGTGCCCCTAAGTTTGGGGATCGAAAGAGCTATCAGATGGATTTTAGGAATGGTCGTGAAGCGATTCGTGAAGCCGAGCAAGATATTCAAGAAGGGGCCGATATTTTGATGGTGAAACCAGCGTCGTTGTATCTGGATGTGATTTATTCCCTTCGACAAAAATTCCCTCATCCCATTGCCGCCTATCAGGTGAGTGGGGAGTATGCGGCAATTAAGTTTGCAGCTCAAAATAAGGCGTTCGATGAAGTTTCTGCTGTTATAGAAGCTTGGACAGCGATTCAAAGAGCAGGCGCCAATATCATTGTCAGCTATTTTGCCCGCGATTTTGCAAAATCTCTGTAGGTGCAATTCGTGAATTGCACTACATTATCCCCCTTCTTTCACAACTTCTCTGTGTTAAACTACCGATATTATCTAGGTTAAAGGGAGCCCATTTCTATGTCCCAAGACAGCAGCCAAGAAAAAACCGAAGAGGCGACCCCAAAAAAGCTGCGCGAGGCGCGCAAAAAGGGGCAGGTGCCGAAAAGTCGTGATGTCAGCACGATTGTGGTGCTGATTGCGATCTTTGCGGTGATGGCGATTACGTTTTCAATGGCGGGGACCGAGATTCGTAAGGTGATGCTGCTTTCCTTTCAAAGTGCTTCGGCTCAATCGGGGGTCGCTGGACCCGAAATTTGGGCGGTGGGGAAGGCGGGCTTGATAGCGATGGCCAAGATCATGTTTCCGATCGCACTGGTTGGTATGGTGATGGCAGCGTTGGCTGGTTTTCTTCAAGTCGGTGCCTTGTTTGCGATGGACCCACTCAAACCGCAGATGAAAAAATTAAATCCGATCGAAGGGCTGAAGAATATGTTCAAGACTCAGACCTTCATCGAGCTGATCAAGAACATCGCCAAAATCACGATCGTTTTTTATCTCGCCTACTCCACCCTCAAAAATGAATTAGGAACCGTCCTTCAAACCGCCAACATCCCCATTGAAAATGCGGCAAAACTCACTGGCGATATGATTTTTAGTTTTGTCGTTAAAGTGCTTTTAGCCTTTCTCGTTATCTCGATCATCGATTTCATGGTGCAGAAAAAGCAGTTTATGAAACAGATGAGAATGAGTAAGGATGAAGTTAAACGAGAGTATAAGCAGGATGAAGGGGATCCGCTGATCAAGAGCCATCGACGCCAGTTGCACCGTGAGTTTGCCTTTAGCGATCCGCAGCAGATGGTGAAGCAGAGTGATGTGGTGGTGACCAATCCGACGCACGTGGCGGTCGCCATCAAGTATAATCGTGAAGAGATGACCGCCCCTGAGATTACTATTAAGGGGCAGAGAAAGTTTGCTGAATTGATTAAAGGAATTGCGGAAGAGAATGAAATACCGATCATGAGAAATATTCCGCTCGCCTGGGCGTTGTACGATTTAGAGGAGGGGACCGAGATCCCCGAAGATTTATACAATACGGTGGCTGAGGTGTTGGCCTATGTTTACAAGATGAAGCTGAAAAAGGATCAAGAGGTAGCGAGCTCGAAACCGAAAGGGATTGATTTTGTGTAGGAGTTTCTTATGTCATTCCAGCAGTCTTAAGCTGGAATCCATTTTATGTGATAGATTTTCCTTTGTGTTTTGAAGGGGAGTTAATTGTAGAAAATGGATCCCTTCGACAAGCTCAGGGCAAGCTCCAGCTAAAAGCAGCTGGGATGACAATCTTTTTTAAAGACGGCCCTTTACTTTTAGACAGATTGCGTTAAGATATTCTTTGAGATTAGGAGAAAATATGAAAAGAAAAATTACATTAATGATCACATCCTCTGTTTTTACTTTAGGTCTATTACTTGCCTACACCAACAGCTACACCAGCCCCAGAAAATCAACCCTCCAACAAGAGTATTCCCAAAACGACACTAGCAAACGACGTTGCGAAAAATGCAAGCGGGGGGCGGATGGGAAGATGGAGTGTGTTGAGGTTCCTTGCCCTAAATAATTACTCCTTCCTGCGCATAGTTTCAAAATCCTTCCTAACTACTTAAAAAGAAATAAGTATTTTAAGCCTGTACTTTATTATGACTCATTGTGGCATAACTGCCTGATTTTTCTGAATAATTTCTTCATTTTTCCTAGCAACTTTTTCTTGTCGTGTCCGAGACCTAGATTGAGGGGATTAATCCCTCGATTGGAGTTTTTGCATGGCCCCCCCAAATTCGGTTTTACGAACAGGTTCCCCGACACTTCCCGTTTTTTCTAGCCCTTCAGCCGAACGAAAAGAGCTGCTGAAAGCTCGGCGTATTTTCGTCGATCCTTCTAATAAAGCCGATCCACTCCATCTCTACAAAAAATGGGAAGATGATCTTCAAGACAAACCGGAATATCAAAAGTTAGGGAATGCGATTCGCGCCATTGAGCTTTTCATGAGTCGAGATTTGGAAAACATGCCGGCTCATAAGTTGAAAAAAGTTCTTAATGCTTGGGTGAAAGATCCTAATTTTTCTAAAGATCCTGTTCACAAAATTGCACTGACTAACATTCACCAAATTTTAAG
>JBGTGJ010000048.1:0-5483 GCA_041746775.1 bacterium | reverse complement strand
TATTTTTATTTTCTATTTTCTTCTGGAGAGAGATCTGAGCCTGCCGTTCCTGAACCCTTTTTAATCGTTCTTGTTTTTTCTCTTCGGGTACATCATCCTTAAAATACAGCGCCGCCGTCGTTTTCGGCCTGGGAGAATATGTAAAAGAGTATATGGAATCGTATCTTACCTCTTGAAGCAAGTCCATGGTCGCCTCAAAATCCGCATCGGTCTCTCCACAAAAACCAACAATAATATCACTAGAAATCGCCACATCGGGACAGGCCAATTTTAGTTTTTGTAACTGATTTAAATAGTTTTCGCGCGTGTAGCCACGATACATTTTTTCTAAGGTGGCATTAGACCCGGACTGAATCGGAAGATGAAAATGCTTCGCCAATTTTTGGTTGGTACCAAACTGATCAATCAACTCATCCGAGAGATCTTTGGGGTGTGAAGTAGTAAAACGGATCCTTTGGATCGAAGTTTCGTTGCTGATCCGCTGCAACAGTTGAGCAAAAGAAATAAAATCGGGATTTTTGGCATGACGCCCCATTCCATAAGAATTAACATTTTGCCCGAGTAAAGTAATCTCTTGAACCCCGAGTTCCGTCAAGCCTTGCACTTCTTGAATAATCTCCTCTGGCTTTCGACAAACCTCCCGACCACGAACGAATGGAACAATGCAGAACGAGCAAAAATTATCACACCCTTTCATGATATTCACAAAAGCCTTGAGATGATTTTCTTCTTCTTGTGGCAGCAGGTCGACAAATTGAAAATCTTCTCGTGAGTAAAAATCGACTTCTACTTTATTTTGAGACTTGGCTTGAATAGATTCCGTAACAAGTTGTGGAATGGAACGTAGATGATCGGGTCCGACAACCAGGTCAAGATAGGGAAACCGCTTCTGCAGATGTGGCCCTTCCGCTTGGGCCTGGCAGCCGATGACCCCTAAAACCATTCGAGGATTTTTCTTCTTTATTCCACGAAAGCGCCCCACCTCGCTGTAGACTTTTTGCGAAGCTTTTTCACGAATGCTGCAGGTGTTAATCAATACAACATCTGCTTCATTGGCTTCTGTAGTCGATTGATACCCATGATGAGCGAGCAGACGGCCGACTTGGAGACTATCTAGCTCATTCATCTGACAGCCGTAGGTTTGGATGAAATATTTTTTGGACATAGGGAGAAGATGAGATGAAATAAAAAAAAATCCTGGTCAAGCTCAGAATGTGATTAGTCCCCTCTCCTTGCGAAGAGGAGGGGGTTATTATCGAAACAGAAGTGTATAAGATTGATCGATAGGAATTGTTCGACGACGTGGTTTAGCGGATTCAATTTTATCTTGTGCTTGTTTTAATAAGTTCGAAGAAACAAATTCACCTCTACTATCCAACATGCCGATCTCTTTTCCAACATGAAGATAATCTTTGAGTTGAGATTTTTCCTTATCATCCTGCGTCTCTTTTAGTTTTAGGATTCGAATCGCCAAGCCCAGCTTCCGAGCGTCGAGTAATACCCCTTCATCCATGGCAGCGTTTTCAAATGCATATTGAAGCAATGCTGACTCTTTTCCGTCGTAAAGCTTCCCTTGTTCATTAAATATCATACGTAGTTCCAAATTTTTTGAAGAAGGCATTTGGTGAAATCTTCCAATTTGTTTTCGGATCTGCACGATGCTTTCTTTAGAATTGTTTTTGGCGTTACGAAAATGGTCCCATTCAACCTCTTGATAAAACTTTGCCTCTTTCCTCTCTTTTTCAGTACCAAAAAGTAACTTTTGCTGAAAGATGGTTCGAGATTGATGGGCAGTTTCGTCCGAAAAGTTATCTAATTCTGCACGAGCCTTTTTGGCATATTTATTGGGTTTCCATTGCAACCCTTTTAATTCCACAGAATCCCACCACGCCGCAACATTGGGAGCCATTAATTCAAAAGCCCCATCCACCAGTCTGCTCAAACCAGATCGATCTTTGTTGTGAAGTTCGTTGGCACGCTGATAAATTAGATTTTCTGTTTTAAATCGTGATCCATGCTCTAATCTTCCTAGTCCAATGAAGGCCATGTCGCTTAAGAAACCTGCAGCAAAGGCACGCGAAGCAAAATTAAACGTGGGCCCTCGAAAGAGTGCCGGGCCTCCGTTACCCACAGCGATACGATAGACATCCGGGATAAAGAATGAGCCTAAATGAATCGCCTTGCGAGCTTTGGATTCAGGATCAAGTTTGAGCAGTTTATTGGATACGAAATGATCAGAAAGTGCCGAAGCCATCAAGCCAGGTCCCATATTCCACGAGGCACGAATGGGAAGACCAACCAGACCAGTAACTCCAGCACGGAAAGAACTGAGTGCTCCGCCTGGGACAGTAAAGTTTCGGAATACCGAACCACCATAAGAACGAATCAATCCTTCGCGAACTTCAAAAGAATATTGAAAAGCTGCCTGAGTGCCTCCTTGAACGGCACGAGTATTGGCGAATTGGAACGGAGCATTAAGTAAACGATTACGTAAAACTTCCGCAACATTGTTTCCAGCCTGTCCCACTAAATGACTTGCTCCCACCACAAACATAAATCGCTCATGAGATTGCTCTTTAGCATCCAGACCAAGCCGATCCGCTAGGTGCTCCGCTCCAAGAAGAGTCGCAATCCCTAAAGCGAGACCTGGCCCCCCTTCTATCGCACGATTTCGCAAATTGTCTGTCAACCAACCGACATTACCCTTAAGATAGTCTTGCCCGACTTTGCTTTGGGTCCAATCAAGAAGTTGTTCGTAGTTTAATCGTAGTGGAGGGATATTTCTTAATTCCGAGGAATGATTAGCCCCTGCTGCTGCAGCAATAAGATGAGGAACACGAGAAGGAAGAATGCTGAGACGTCGTGACAAAAACGCCGCATCCTGCTCAAACCAAACGGCGGAATGAACCTTGTTGATTCCTTCTTTTCCATTTTCGAAAATAAACGGAGTTTGGTTGGAGTGCGGCAGAAAGCTTGCCGGCCTTCCAAAAGAACTATTGGTTAAGCTTGGAAATAATCCAGAAGCCCGATAAGGGGGCGGACTTTCCCCCACTTTGCGAACAAATATTTGATCGGCGGTCTTTTGGGCTTGCTCGAAAAATACTCGAGCGCGATGACTGACGAAATCGAGATAGCGTTTTCTAACCGATGGGGGATCCTCCCCCGTTTCACGGGTATCTCGAAAATGTTTGGCCTCTTCTAATGATTCGATCAACCAAGGATAAACAGAGCGGAATTCTTCAGGAGACAAATGATTGGAATAGCGCCGCAGTGCATCGACCGACTTGAGACCCAGTAATAGTCGGCGTAATGGAGTGTCGACGTTGTCTTGAACACTTAGTCGAAAATAATCTTTGATTTGTTGTGGATCGAGACTTGTTTCATTTTTAAGAGCCTTTTCCCCATTTTTGAATATTTCATTCTCCAGCCGCGAAAAATCCCACTCCAAAACCAACCCACGATAGCGTTCAAAATCTTTGCTCAATTCTCGCAGGACTAAACTTTCAATTTTGGGATCAATATTGGTCAGCTCGGGAGCAGGCTTGGTCGCCGCATATTGCTTTTCAAACTCCGCTCTTAATTGTTCAGCATGATTTCCTCGATTGTCCCAGGCAGCGAAGGCTTTGCGATAATTTTCTATTTCTTCTTGTCCAATTACTCTTTCTAACCAGAAGGGGTTGAGCTCTCCACTATCAAGATATGGCAAAACTTGAGGATCAAATCCAAGCCGCTTTAGGCCATCCTCTGTGATCCCCAATTTTAACTCTGGAGCATCCGGTTGTTTGGGAAACCAGCTACGAAATTGTTTGAATTGATAAACAGCTTTTTCCCAACTGCTCAGTGCTTCCCAAGAAGGGCGCACCGCTTCTTTTTTGAGAATTTCTTCGTGGACTCGCAGATAAAGGTCATTAATTCTTCTGGGAGTGTCTGTAAGGGCTGGAAGCTGATCACGATAGGGGAGCAACCCATCCTGCGCAAATTTCATTAGGTCGTTTTGATGAGGATGGGGATAAACCTTGCCTAACAGTTCAGCAACTACGAAATCCCGTATACCATCAACGTCCACAAGCGGTCCGGGTTGGGTATGTCCAGGTCGGATATCCAAACGCCAGTTGAGTGCTGTGTGAATCGTTTCTTCGACCAAATCCACACCCATTGAAACTTTGGGTGTCTTACCCCCCAATAACCGATATCCCAAAGCACCACTACTGCGCGTGGATATATCTCCAATCAGATGAGGCAAATTGATAATATTGAGGGGATGCTTCACCAGATACTTCAAAACGATCCCTACTTTTTTCCACGGACCTGATTTGACCGATTTCCGATTATTAAAAATATCATCCCAAAGCCCCCCTGGAAACTTTCTTATTCCCTGAACATTCCCTTCTTTTAATGGAAAACGCCCCCCTTCAGATTCAACCTGATAGTGGGCATTCATTCCCATAAAGTCGAAAACCAGATCGCGGGAGTTAGCGCCAAAAATGTAATCGAGATTATGACGGTAAGGATGATTAGCAACATCATGAATATCAGCTCGAGGAGTATCCCCAAAACTTAAAACCGCCATTTCCCCTTTTTGGGGCAAAGCTTGAATTCCTTGTGCCATGTTTTTTGCAAAACCAGCCCCCTCATGACCAGTATTTATAAACTCAAATTTCTTCCCCCTGGCTTGGATCTCATTTGAAAAATAATTTTTAAACCCTTCTAGCACGACACCAACATCGGAGGTTCCCACCACAACGATATTCTTAATATCAGGAGATCTCAGTGCATCCATGAAACGATAGGCAACGATAGGAATCCCTTGCACCGGCATGGTGAACTTCGACGGATTATTTCCTTTGATCAAAAGATTTGGTTTTGTCCCTTTAGCAATCTCAGCTTCAGCATAATCTACTAGTTCATTAAAAACCCTAGGATCTCGCTCATCGTGGGGACCATATCCTGATAATACGATCATTTGTGAAATAGGATTATCGCGATGACCCAAACGTTGTGACTCTGAAGAAAAAAATGACGCTTCCAGCTTATAACTCGGACTTACTAATTCACTTTCCACCCCAAACCACCGCGCAAATTTACGCGCACCATAATTTAACCAATGGACTCGATGGGGACTAACTCTTGAGGTGCTATTACTGCGGATATTATTCCGAGTTTGGGCCCACATGTCCGAGTTAATTTTGACAACATCTGCCTGGTGGTTCAGATAATTTTTGGTTCGGGTCTCGAAGTCAGTGAGCCAATTAAATTTTAAGCCAGAGAGGTTTTCGGTGCTGATTTGATCAGGGGTAATTTTTCCTAAAGTGGGATCAATAACTTCTAACTTCCCAGGGTTTTCTAAAAGATATTGACGTAGACTTGGAGCAATCATCCCATCGACTAATTGGTGTTTTTCATATCTTTTTCTCTGTTTTTCCCCTTTGCTTCTCTCAAAAATTCGATATTTTTCGAAATACCCAAATTGTAATTTAAATCTT
>JBGTGJ010000047.1:0-3233 GCA_041746775.1 bacterium | reverse complement strand
GATTCCCCTGCCTTTCGAGGAGGGGTTTTACCAGGGGACTTAATTCTCAGTTATAATGGTCATCCAATCCAAAAAACCAATGATTTACCGATTATGGTGGCGAATTCTCCGTTAGGCTCGGAAGCGGTGTTGGAGGTTTTGCGAAAAGGGGAGAAAAAGAAACTATCCGTCAAAATCGTATCTCAAAGCGAGACTTTCTAGAATTTGACCACGAACCAGTGACCAGGAACTAATCATGAATTCGGGTCCGTGGTCACTGGTCACTGGTCACTTGTCTCTTCTTAAAATATTTTTCAAGTCCCCAATCAATCAGCCTCGGAAAAAAGAAATTCATCCAGATCAAAAACCGATTGCTTAGACAGACAAACTCATCCCGTTTCCCCTTTCGGTAGGCGCGTACCAGTTTTTTGGCGACCGCTTCGGCACTCATCCCTTGTTCGGTCGGAAAAGGGCGCCAGCCGACCGCTTTTGCTTTTTCAGAAAATTGTGTCTTGGTTCTGCCTGGATATCCGACCACCACTCGAATCGAATATTTTTCCATTTCCGTTCGCAATGCATCGGCAAAAAGATTGATCGCGGCTTTTGAACCGCAATAAGTTCCCACTCGAGGAATGGCTCGCCATCCAATCAAAGAGGAAACAAAAAGCAAGGTTGGATCTGCCCCCAGTTTTAATAGTGGAAGTACCCCTTGTGTCAGACGAAGGATGCTGAAAAAATTGATCTCAAAGAGTTCCCGGATATCTTCTTCTTTAGTACTTTCAAATTCTCCATACAAACCGATCCCTGCGTTATGAATCACTCCATCTAATTGAGAATAATTGTTTTTGAGTCTGTCAATGAGTTGATCGGTCTGCTCCGGCTTAGAAAGATCACAGGGAATATAATCACAAGCTGGGGCCACTTTTTTTAACTTCTCAGAGAGAGCCTGCAGCATCGCTTCATTTCGAGCCACCAAGATAAGGTGGGCCCCTTGTGCTGCCAACTCATAGGCAAGGCATTCTCCAATCCCTCGAGAGGCGCCGGTTAAGACAATTTTTTTCCCTTGCAGATTGATCATTCCATTAGTCTTAAAACTCAAACAGGTAACCTATCGTGACGGCAACCCCCTGCAGATCGATACCATCATTGATAAACCCACGATATTCGGAGCCCAACGTGAGGTGACTCGGGCCAAATTCAACTTCAATACCACCCCCCACACTATAGGTAAAATTAGTATCTTCTTGGACTGGGAAATCAAAATCAAAAAAATCTAAAACATACCCCCCTGCCGTTCCTATAAAGTAAGGTCTTACTTTGGTTTGAAGTGGAACAACCCGAATTCCGGCTTCAAAAATAAAAAAGAAGGTGGTGGCGTCCAAAAAATCCCCGGTTGATCCGATCGCTTGTCCTAGTTTGATCATCGGCTGGAGAATTCCGCGATAGGAATAGCCGCCATAAATACTGCCATAATATTGCGGATCGATAAATTCACTCCCATCTCCTACAAAGAATAATACCCCTTGGTCACTTCCGATAAACCAGCCATGATCTTTTCGTTCGTAATACCTTTTTTCTTGTATCTGATCGGCTGGCTCGGGGGAATAGACATCCTGAGCGAAAATATTAATCGGAAATAATAATAAAAAAATTGTCAGAAGGAGTTTTTTGCTTTTCATAAATTTTCCTTCACAATAAGGGTGGAATGTTTTTTACGGGTGCTATCTTGAGAAGTCTACGAAAATTTCGGCCAAATATGAAAAGATTTATAAAAAATTTGTTTATCACTCTGCTTATTATATTTCCTCACTTTGCTGATGCATTAGAGATCGCTGGGTTGGTCGAGCAGATTCAAAAAACCTACGAAAAAGCAGATGATCTCTCCATGTCGTTTGTCCAGAAGACCTATGTCGCACTGTTGGAACGTGAGGTTCAAAAAAAAGGGGAGGCGCAATTTAAAAAGCCGGGGAAATTTGTCATCCATTACGCAGGGGGACGCGGAAGAAATTATGTCAGTAATGGAAAAAAACTTTGGATCTATGAATCAGGGGATCAAGCGGTTTCAGTGACCGATTTGAGTCAGGAGGGGATCCCTCCCGAAGCGCTCAGTTTTTTAGGAGGGCTAGGGAATCTTAAAAAAGATTTCGCCGTCGAAGAGGTTGACCCCAAAAAAGCGGGAACACTTAAGAAAGAAAAAAGTTCACTCGAATGGCTCGAGCTCACCCCCAAGCAAAAACGTTCATCCATCCGCTGGCTAGTGATGGGGTTTAATCCAAAAACTTATTTGGTTGAGGAGATGTTTCTTTATAATGATTCTGAAAACTTGAGTCATTACGTGTTTGACAAGATAATGGTGAATCAGGGATTGTCGGATAAGATTTTTGAATATAGTCGATGATTTATTATTCTGGAGGAATCTATGCCTTCTTTCGATGTCGTCAGTGAAGTTAACATGCAAGAGGTCGATAATGCGATCAATCAGGTCACCAAAGAGGTCGCGCAGCGGTACGATTTCAAAGGGACGAAGACGACCCTTACGCTCGATAAAGATCAGATTCATATTATCAGTGACGATGACTATAAGATGAAGGCGGTCATTGATATCTTGCTTTCCAAATCCGTTCGACGAGGGGTTGACATCAAGTCATTAGAAATTGGTAAGGCCGAACCGGCGGGAGGAAGTTTGGTGAAATGTGATGTCAAAATTATTCAAGGGATTGAGACGGAAAAAGCGAAAAAGATGACGCAAGCGATTCGAGATTCTAAAATCAAAGTCCAAGCCCAGATTCAAGATGAGCAGGTCAGGGTGACCGGTAAGAAAAGGGATGACCTGCAAGAGGTGATGGGGTTGCTCAAAGGGCAGGATTTTGGGGTAGCCCTCCAATTTAAAAATTTCCGAGATTGACCCGCCAAATGAGGTTTTTAGGCAACTTTTCTTGAAACCTGTCGAATCATTCCCACCTAAAAAATTGGCTATACCTCTGTGAAAAGAGGGGATCTATTTTCTACCAAGAAACTATTCTGATTTATGTCTGTAGAGTTAAAAAAATATACCAACGATTTTGTTTATCCGATCGCAATGCCGGAAAGAAATGGTTCATCTTTCCATGGCCTGCTTACCCAATGGCTGGGCAGCCTTTTAAAAACGAAACCTACAACCGATGTTGCCCAATTCTCTCTTCGCGACACCTTTCTGACTCTTTCCAAAGAACAACAAAAGATTCTTCTCAACAAATTAGGAGAGGTTCCTCTCC
>JBGTGJ010000046.1:0-13318 GCA_041746775.1 bacterium | reverse complement strand
GAATGATCCAGCGATTTCTCGTCTTCACGCCATGATGTTTCATGATGTCAAGGGGGCTGGGATCCTCGATCTCGTCAGTAAAAATGGGACTTATGTCAATGGTGATGAAGTTGAATCAAAAAGTTTACAAGATGGTGATCTAGTCATGGTGGGAAATACCAAGATGGTATTTCACATGAAATAAGCGCCACACGGAGTTCTCCCTTTATGCTAATTAGTATGACCGGTTTTGGGGTTGCTAGGGGGAAAGTCGGTAAAAAAAGAATTCTCATTGAAGCCAAAAGCGTCAATCACAAGTTTTGCGAAGTAAATCTGCGTATCCCGCCTCGATATTCCATTCTTGAAGGAAGGATCACCGAATTAGTCAAACTGACTTTCTCTCGCGGACGGATCGACTTATTTTTGAAAGAAGAGGCGCACGAATCTCCCGACGCAATTGCCAAGATCAATCTTGCTAAAATGAAGAGTTACTATCAAGAGCTGAAAAAGGCGCAAAAATCTCTTCATCTAAATGAAGAGATTCGTCTCGAGACGTTACTTTCTCTTCCTCAAACCCTTTCTATTCCTGAAGAAGAAGATCTTGAAAAAACTTGGGGGTCGTTAAAAAAAATGTTTCAGTCAGCGTTGTCTTCACTTAACCAGATGAGGGAAAAAGAGGGGGTCTCGGTTGAGAAATTTTTATTGGGACAAATCAAAAAATTTCAATCCCATATTAATCAGGTGAAAGTTCTCATTCCTCTCAATCTACAAAATTATCAAAAGCAATTTCAGGAAAGAATCCAAAAGCTGGCTCCCAATATTGAAATCGATCCGCAACGATTGGCTCAGGAAGTTGCCTACTTTGTTGATCGAACCGATGTCAGTGAAGAATTACAAAGGGTGCAACATCACATTGAGCATTTTGAAAAAATCATTAAAAGCCCTGGCCCTCATGGAAGAAAGCTTGATTTTCTTCTGCAAGAAATGAATCGGGAGACTAATACCCTAAGCGCTAAATCACAAAGTTCGGAGATTTCTCAGCATGCGGTTGAGTGCAAACATCTGTTAGAGCAGATTCGTGAACAATTACAAAACGTCGTATAATCATACCTTTTATGATTCCAAATAAGGCAAAACTTTTTATCGTCTCAGGTGCCTCCGGTACTGGTAAAACCACACTTTGTCGCCAATTAGAAAAGGAACTGGGCCTATTTTTTTCCGTCAGTGCTACCACTCGGTTTCCTCGTAGTGGAGAAGTTCATGGCAAAGACTACTATTTTCTTTCCGATGCTGAGTTTGATAAGATGTTAGATGGAAATAAGTTTTTAGAATGGGCGTCCGTTTATGATCATCGTTATGGAACTCCCAAAGACCCGATCGAAGAGTCACTCAAGAAAGGAAAAGACGTTTTGCTAGATCTCGATACTCAAGGGGCACTTCATTTAAAAAAATCATATCCCGAAGCGGTGCTTATTTTTATCAAGCCCCCTTCGTTAGAAGCATTGCAACAACGGCTTAAAGGGCGAGCGACGGAATCGGCGGAGCGAATGCAGCAACGGATTGATCGTGCCACGCATGAAATCGAAGAGAGCAAAAATTATGATCATATCGTCCTCAATCGCGATCTGCACGAGGCCAAACAAGAATTAAAGAAAATCCTCCAAGCTTCACATGGAGGGAACTCTTCCCCATGATCTCTGTCGATCAGATCACCCAGCAAGTTCAACAGTACAATGCTCATGCCGATGTCGATTTAATCAAAAAAGCCTACCACTTTGCCTCCCAAGTTCATGAGGGACAAAAACGAGTATCCGGAGATCCTTATTTCATTCATCCTGTCGAAGTCGCTGTCATCCTGGCGCAAATGAAACTCGATGCCTCGGCGATCGCCGCTGGTTTGTTGCATGATACGGTAGAAGATTCTCTAACCACCATGGAAGAGGTGAAAAAGGGGTTTGGTCCCGAAGTCGCCTTGTTGGTCGATGGGGTGACAAAGTTAAGCAAGATCCAATTTTCTACAGTCGAAGAAAAACAGGCGGAGAATTTTAGAAAAATGATGTTGGCAATGGCGGTGGATATCCGTGTCATTCTCATCAAGCTAGCAGACCGGCTCAATAACATGCGCACTTTGTCGGCGTTAAGTGTCGATCGACAGGTCAAGATCGCGAAAGAGACCGAAGAAATTTATGCTCCTCTCGCCAATCGGTTTGGAATTCAGTGGATCAAGATTGAACTCGAAGATCTAAGTCTTAAATACCTCAAACCCGAAATCTATCAATTTATCTATCATCAAGTAGAGGCCGAGCGTGCACAGCTTGATGCGTATATGGGACGGGTTCGTTCCTTAATCGAAGGAAAATTTTCTCAATATGAAATCCCCTGCCAAATTCATGGGAGAATTAAGCATGTCTATAGCATCTATCGAAAGATGGAGGCGCAAAACATCGCCTTTGATCAGGTACATGACATTATGGCGTTTAGAATCTTAGTCGATAACATTCGCCAATGTTATGAAGTTTTGGGAATTATTCATGAGATGTGGAAACCGGTCCCTGGGCGATTTAAAGATTATATTGCGATGCCGAAAGTGAATAACTATCGTTCACTTCATACCACCGTGATTTGTTTGGAAGGGGAGCGAGTCGAGTTTCAAATTCGAACGAAAGAGATGCACGAGATTGCCGAGAAAGGGATCGCCGCTCATTGGACTTACAAAGACGATGGTTCGATTTCACAAAATGATCAGAAAAAGTTCCAATGGCTTCGTGAGTTGCTGGACCTTCAAAAAGAACTCAAAGATCCCGCAGAATTTCTCGACTCGGTTAAATTAGATCTCTTTGCCACCGATGTTTATGTGTTCACCCCTCTTGGAGAACTCAAAGAACTTCCTTACGGTTCAACCCCGGTTGATTTTGCCTACAGTATTCATAGTGATGTTGGAAATCACTGTGTGGGCGCCAAAGCGAATGATCGCATTATCCCTTTAGATTACGTGCTGCGTAGCGGAGACACGGTTTCGATCATCACCCGCACCAACTCAAGACCCAATCGTGACTGGTTAAAGTTTGCTAAAACCTCACGAGCCAAGGCTAAGATTCGCCAAGAGATCCGCCTTGAGCAAAGAGATCGCGCCTTAAAGATCGGACGAGAATTGCTAGAAAATGAAATTGAGCGACAGGGGCTGAACGCAGGCGATTATCTACAAGAAGAGCGACTCACTCAGATAGCTCAGGATTTTCACCAGTCTAGTTCAGAATCTATGATTCTTCAGATTGGGTATGGTAAGATTTCCCCTCATTCCGTCGCGCTAAAATTACTTCCTCCCGAATATTCAAAAAAACTGATTCCCACTCCCGAAAAGAAAGGGGTGTTGGAGGAGATATTTCAAAAGGCGAGAAAGAAGGCGAAGAGCAACATTCGAGTAGGAGGGTACCAAGATATTTTAGTGAGTCTGGGAAAGTGTTGCAATCCGCTGCCGGGCGATTCCATCACGGGGTTTATTACCCGTGGTCGAGGTGTCACGATTCACACCGTCGATTGTGCCAAGGTGATGGCAACCGATCCGGAAAGAAGAGTCGAAGTGAGTTGGGATGAAGGGACAGAAGGGCAGCACCAGGCGAAGATACGGACCGTGACGGTTGATAAGACCGGAATTTTAGCAGAGATGTCAAAAATTATGAGTAATATGGGGATCAATATTACCCAAGCCAACATTCGAACCACGAATGATCAAAAAGCGATCAATATCTTCGTCGTGGATATTAAAAATCGAAATGAGTTACAAAATGTCGTGCGGGCATTGCAGGGGATGGAGGGGGTTATTTCTGTGGAACAGATCAGGTCTTAGGCTGCTTTTGTCACTTTGCCCGATCGGATGCATCGAGTGCAGGCGTAGATATGTTGAACCTTCCCTTCAAATTTAGCTCTCACACGCTGCAGATTGGGTTGGTTTTTGGTATGCGTTTTATTGTTCGCGTGGCTGACGTTGTTACCAGGTTGGGCTGATTTGTGGCAGATTTCACACATTCTTGGCATATCGAAACTCCTTGTTAATGCAATACTCCGGAAACAAACGGCAGTTCTGCTAGCGACTCCATCGTAATGGAAAGATCCCGTCGCAATCCTTCGACCTCTTCTTTTAACTTCATCACCTCTTGATGATGCTTTTGTTGCAAGCTCAGCAGCGACTCAATTTGCTGAGAGAGGGCTTGAAAAGAGACCATGCCTCCTTCGGTGTGGATCATTTTAATGACAGATTTCTTTTCAGAGCGAGAAGCCATTTGTTTTCCTTTATGATATGGGCGGTCATTAATGGAAAGGTGTCTGCCAAGTCAAGCTGCTTTTACCCATCCTAACTCTTCAAGGCAAAACCAAGGTATCCCATAAGTGTGGAATCGGTGAGAATAAACTCAAAATCATGAGGGACCTCTTTTGTATAAAGCATTTTCCAGAAAGACTTTTTAAAAATCTTGGGTTTAATTCCGATGACTTCTTTCGTTTGTAACCCGTTTTGATGGCAGAATTTTTTTAGCTCATTGGGTTTGATAAAATAAGAATAGAGATGCATCTGCGGAGGAGTGTTTTTCACAAACCATTCGACCCCTTTAATGATGATCAGGTAGGTTAAAAGGTTTCGGTTAAAGGTGTGAAAGAAGAGTGCCCCATTTTTTTTCAGGACACGTGAACCTTCAGCAATGATTTTTTCCGGAAATTCAACATGCTCCAAAAAATCCATCATGCAGACCACATCGAATGATTCCTTTTCAAATGGGAGAGAATAGGCATCGCCGACTTCATAATTGACTGATCGCGTGGAGTCATGTCGCTCAGCAACCTTGAGACTTTCAGGTGAAGCATCTAACCCCGTTACCTGATGCCCCTGTTTCGCCAGATCATTTGATAAGAAACCGCCGCCGCAGCCAATATCTAAAACTTTTACTTTTTTTTGTGGGAATAATTGTCCGATTTTGTTTGCGATCCATGCATTCTTCACCTTCCCCTCGGCACGAAGCAACGCGACGGGGTCATCGTTGGCAGTGTACCAGCGGTCCCCTAAATCGTCGTAGAAGCGATTGTTGACTTCGGTTGTTCTTTCCATAAAAAATTCCAGTATAAGATTTGATAAATGAGAAACAAGATGGTGAGCGAAAACTGTCCGTAAAAAAAGATTTTAAGAATTGAGGGTTCCGTTGAATGAAGTAATGGCCAAATCAAAAATGCTGAGATTAGTAATAGAGGATGCAGCATAAATAATATCGCGTGGATCCAGTTTTCTCCCGGACGGCAAAATCGAATGTGGACCCATTCATCCTTGGTGACGAAGAGACATGAGAAGATGGCTAGTGAGAGATATACTTTAGTGGAGAATGGATGGGGTGGAATGAAGAGAATCCAACTGAAGCAAGAGAGGATAGTGAGGGTATCTAAAGGATGTCCGATTCTTTCCCAGCGCGGCAGACCTCTTTGATAATGAAAATAAAACTCGTCAACGATCATGATCGCATTTTGCAGGAGGAATGGAGAGATAAGCAGGAGCGATTTCATCCGATTTTTCTAAATAGTCCACCACAGGCGGTAAGCCCGGGACCAAAAGCGAGACTGGCGATGAGAGTCCTCGGTATCACTTCTCGCTCTTCCAAAATTTCCTTCCAGACATGCGGAAGGGTGGCTGACGACATATTTCCCCGTTCATAAAAAACTTTTTTTGAAAAGGCGACTTGCCACTCCTCCAGCGCTAACAGTTCCTGAATCGATTCAATGATCTTGGGGCCTCCCGGGTGAATGGCGAAGATCGTTTTAGATTTTTCTTTTTCCAAATCAAATCCAGCCGAGGCGAAAAGTTTGGTGAGAAAAGGGAGAATTCCTTGGGATAATTTTAAAGGAACCTCTCGAGAAAGGGTCATCTTCATTCCCCATTCACTGGGGACCCAAGTCATATCTTGGGAGGAATCGGGGACGATCGCTTCTTGGAGAGCTAGAATTTCTAGACCGTTTGCATGAGATTTTGTTTCTGAAAGAGACAAAGAATACTTAATGAAGCCATCCGAGAATAAACTCTGAACGATGAGTTGTTCTGCAGAATGTTTTGAAGGATCAAGGTGTAAGGTGCAGAGCTCACTGTGAACGATGTCGGTTCGGTTTTGTTCTTTCCCGGTCCGGAGAAAACCATTCGCAATTCTTAAAGCAGGAAAGGCAGCATAGCATCCCATATGATAGGCATGCGTCACGGTCGTTTGGGTTTTGCATTTTTTTATATCAACCAACGTTTGAGCAACGCTGGGGGATTCATATCCTGTGCAAGTCACATGAATCAGATTATCGGGTGCTTCGGTTTCACTTTCGTAGGCCGCTTGCATCATCTTCCAAACCGCTTCGGAATAGAAATTCATCCTTTCACCAAAGGTGGCACCGCGGGGATTTTGTTCGACATTAAAAACTTTCATCTGTTCGAACTGGTCATGGGAAAAGTCTTTTAAAGCACTGGTTCTTTTACCCAGTTTTGCGGGAGAGCAGCCGTAACGGTCCATCGCGGTATTCATCTCTGCTAAAAAGCTATTTTCGCTAAATTGGGGATCCTCTTTCCTTAAGTTTTTTTCGGCTAGGGTATGGACCTTGGCTAGCCATCCCAGAGAATTTTTCTGGTCTACTTCGTAAGGAGGACGGGTCATTTGAAAGCGATGGAGGATAGGGGGCATAATAGGCGCTTTCTAGACCTTCTTAACATATTAAATCCATTCATTTTTTAAGCGATTTCCTATTTTCTTTTAATTTCCACGCAATCATTTCTTAAAGCTTCCGATAACCTATGAGGTGGTTAAGGACGGAGGCCCCCTCTTTAAGTTTCTAAATATCAATTCACACCTTGAATAGAGCCTTCCCTTTGACGCAGAGAGTTAAAGTTTATCTAATTTTAAAGGGGGATTCTGACCTTTCCCTTCATAAACTCTATGAGTGATTTTGACAAAAAAATTGGGGTGAAGCCTGCTTCTGGATTTCAATCTGACAACCATTCTAGCTCCATTCCAGTGCGAGCGGATGGAAAGCCGGTTGAGATTTCATTAGACCAGATTAGCTTTTACCAAGGACCGGAAGAGGTTCAGGCCAACACGTCTGTTCAGAATTTTTCAATCCAGAATAACTCAGCGTTCCAGAGACGACTTAAAGTTGAAATTGAATTAGCGAAGTACCAAAAGGTTCATCAACTTCTTAAACAATTAGACCAACCTCAAGGGGATGCAGATTTAGCGGAGATTCAAAAAACTAGAGAATTAATCGGCAAACAACTTAATCCGATGGAGTTAGAAAGAGTTCTCTTTCACTACCTCCATGATTTGCTGGCCCCAGAGGGATTACCAGTCAACGAGCAATATTACGCTGAAGCGGTCAACACCCTATTTGCAAACTTTCGAGGAAAATTATCCAAACCGATTATTACTCAAGAAAAAATAAAACAGATTTTTAGCCGACAAACGAACCAAGGGATTATTGAAACAAAAGATCTCTATCATGAATTATCTCTTTTAATGGGAGAAGAAATTCAATCCACAGGTCAGGTGGTTTCATTAGGGGTGGAGCTTCTTCCAAAGATCAAAGAATGGATGCAAACGACTGAAAAACTGGGATTTAGGAACTCCATTCGCTTTGAGCGTGCCCAGTTCCAAGAAGTTCATAAAGCTTTGAAAAAAGCGGAGACTGGCGCGGTTCATTGCGAAAATCTTTTAAAAACTGCAGCCACGATAGAACAGTTACTCGACTCTGGAAAATTTAAAGAGGCGAAGAAACTTTTTCTCACCGAATATCTTAACAGTCGCCGGCACGTCTTAGAAATCCATGCCGAAGTTGAGCAGGTCAAAAAATTTAAACATTATACTGTCGGAGTTGCCATTGTTGTCGCTGCTGGATTTGTTGCTTATTTCACCGCAGGGGCTGCAGTTCCGGTGATCACTCGCGGGGTAGCTAGCCCATTTTTAAAATTTGGAACTCATGTCGCGATTAGTGGATCGACCTTTGTTGCTTCCGAAAAGATCTTAAATAAATTTTTGATGGGGGAAGAGTTGTTCGACTCAACCAAATCAGGTTGGGAAAATGCTCGTGATTTTACTTTCAAGTCAATCTTTATGGGATTGTTGGGGCCATTTCTTGGTAGGGTGGTCCAATTTTCTCGAATGCATTCCTTACTTCCGAGTTTGGTGCGACAAGGTCGATTAGAAAAACTTCCTGAACAAATCATCAAGGATTACAAAATAGAAAGCCTCTTTAAAAATGGAGTGCTTGATCTGACGACCGTTGAGGCTCGAGGGGCATTGGCTAAAATCATGGAAATGGAAATCCATGGGATGACGAATATTTCCAAGGCCCTTTTTCATGGACGTGAATTTGTCGAAGAGGTGGGGGCCTTTGTCGGTTGGGAATTATTGGAAAGCCAAGTGACTTTATTGGCGGAGGGGAAAAAGCCTTCACTTAAAAATCTCGAAGTCATTGATAAAATTTTATCCGGCGAAGCGATGGTTGATCGAGTGCTTTTCCTCGGTGCTTTGAAATCGGGTAATCGCATCGCTAAGCCACTGACAGAACCTGCCAGTCAGTGGTTACAAGGTAAGGTTATAGAATGGGAGCAGAAGTGGGAGATTAAAAGACAAATCCAAGAATATTTCAGTCACATCAATCCAACCTCTCAAGCGCCAACTCTGCTAGGACGATTATCCTTTTTAGGAGTAAGCTTGGCGGCCTTTTTCTCCTCCGGCGCTGCCAGCAAAAATGCAGACCCGATTGCAGGCTTAGCTACTTTGGCCGGATTAGCGTTGGTGGGGACAATCTGGGGAAATGGTCCTGCTGAAAAACGTTCACCGTTTGAAATAGGTTATCACAAAAGCTTGCCTGGATTGGCGACTGACTTATTAGATTCTTTTAAAACGGCATTTAAAGAGGCGGAGAAATTGAAAAATGAAAACAACCCCCCTTTGGCGGTTGCGCTTCGTGCGTTTGAGGGAATTAATGTTTTTGAGACTACCATAAAAATTAGAGAATTATTGGATAAAGTACATCGGCTAGGACAATTATCTTATGAAGGAAAGATTCAACCTTCTGAATTTGATGATGCGATAAAAATTCTAAAAAAAGAAGCCCCTCTACTTTTTTATTTGGCGAATGCAATTACAAATGATCCCAGCATCATGGCGATTGCCAAAAAACCTGAATTGGCAAACGCAATTCTAAAACTCGAAATCCATCTGAAGTTACTAAAAGAGTTGGATCCCAATGATGTCAGTCAGCTAGAAGCTTTACTCTTTGTCATTAAAAATCCATTGCTGAGACTGCAGCACCTTCCCTCTGTTAAAAAATATATTCATGAAACCATTGGCGAAAAAATCAAACTGTTTTTGTTAAACGAAGAAGCAGACTTTGAATTTAAGCCGGTGGAGGCGTTGATCGAGAGGTTAGGGTCTGAATATTCTTTTATTAAAGAGATCGCGAAATTATCTTTTGATGAAATCATTGAAAACATTCAATTGGGTGCTGACGACCTAACTACAGAATCCTATTTTGGAAGCGGTGGTGGAATTATTAAATCATTCCTCCTTGCAACGGGCGCAGGCTTAGAAGCTTATAAGATAGGGATTGCTGAAGCAGCTCAGCAAGGAGTTTCGAGTTTAGCAGAATATCCCGGTATCAGTTTGCTTTTAATGTCCGCTGGTTTATTCCTGGGGATGGCCGCAGGCAAAAAGAAACCGCAACAAGATAGTGAAGTAAAGAAAACTCGGTATGAAGCGAAATTGGTGAAAGAAGCTCTAGCCGAGGCATATCGAGAACAAATTCGCCCATTTAAATTGAAAGAAATTAATCGATTGTTTTCGGTTGCTCTTTCTAAAGATCAAAGATCCATAAGAAAGGCGATCGAACAACTCGGAGATTTTGTTCCCGAGTTTCCGGAGGTATTAGATAAGTTATTTAAGATTGCTATTTCCAATAATCGAACTGCGGTAGGAATTGGGGTGGAGCAGCTGGCGAGATACGTTCCAACTTATCCGGGGGTATTTGAGAAAATCATCAAGGTTTGTCAGCAAAAAGCTTTTGTCATTCCTATATTAACAACTTTATTTCATCAAAAAGGGTATCAACCTGCTTATGATGCCATTGTTAAGTTTGGATTTAAAACTACGTACAAGGTACCCATTACCTTATTAATCGAATTTGCAACGAGTAGTGGTGATCCTCATTTGGCCAAGGAATCCTTAGACGCACTAGTAGACATCACAGCACATCATCTCAAAAGAAAACAAAGTATCAACAAAGATCATGCGGTGCGAATATTAGAAGATATTTATAATTGGGCTGCAAATCATGAAGATGATTCTGGACGTCGTTTTTACGGAGCACTCAAAAAACTTGCATTGGATCATCCGAAAGCCGCTAAATTAGTCGATGAGTTAGAAAAAGGGGAAAATATTGTCGAGTTTGAGCCTGATTTCTCTAACTTCGAGGGAGCTGCTGATTCAAAAAATAAAAAAGGGGGAAATGGTGGAGTGCTGATGAAATCCCCTTCCACCGATATCGTCGATGATTTTGACAGACCAGAGGTTGCAGAATTCTTAGTTGAAACAGAAAGAGATGGGGTAGGAATTGCCTCTTTCCCATGGAAAGTGGATCTCAGTCTACCACCGGAACAAAACAACGGTCATTATGGTGAATTAGAAGGGATTGGGCAGGCGGTTTTACTTCCATACCATCCTGCGTGGGAAGGAAAGGGGCTTGTTTTAGTAAAGGTGGTCGAGAGGTATCTCAATGGGGATTTAATTCTTCAGACGACTAACAATAAAATTTTGAAGTTTATTGGGGACGATCTAGCCCCACCTTTTGTAGAGGATTCTTGGGCATATCTTGCATTTCCAGAAGAGAATCGGATCCCTTTTTCTAAAAGTAACTGGATTAAGACGGGAGGTTTCGTCAGTTCTCTTCTCCTTGGTATCGATCAATTTTTCTCATCCACCCCCGCTTTTGGCGGGGTTAAATCAGCATTGGAATCTCTTCCTGCTGATACGATGGGTATACTCAGTTTACTTGGATTGACGGTCGCGGCTGCAGTTGTTTCCACCAAAACAAAAGCTACAATTGCTGTGACTGAACCACAAAAAGCTAAAGCGACGGTTTTATCCTTTCCCTTAAAACAATCCAATTACGAAGTGAATAAGCATGACAATCAGGACCCTCTAGCGAAAAAAATCGGCAAAATGAGTTGGTTTAGAGATGTTGATAATAAAAAACTACTCCGTTCTAAAGGTTTTGGATTTCTAATTTTTAAGAATGCCCCTAATTATTCGATCCGAGGTGAAGGGTTTGAATATTGTTCTCGCCTAATGATTTTTGATCCGACGACCAAGATTGCGGTCGATTCCCATCTACCGGTGGCGGATAGTGATCTGCCTAGTTTTAGAGACGACCTCGCTAGACTCAAAAGCCATCTAGAATCTTTGGGGGTTAATTTGGCCAAAGCTAAAACTCATCTCATTTATGGCAACGGGGATGATGATCGTCCGGACAGATATCCTGGCCTAAAAGTTGCGGAAGAGTTGGAGAAGCAAGGGTTTAAATTAACTTCCATTCAACCTGCGCGAGGGGGAGATGTGCCATTTGATTTTAATATAAAAACGGGAAAGATCACCAAAGTAGAGTGATCATAAAATTTAACCAATAAAAAAGGCGGCCTTTTGAGCCGCCTTTTTAATTAGGGATAAGAGGGATGATTATTCCTTCGTCTCTTCAAACTCCGCATCCACCACATCTTCTTTCTTCTCCGAGTCCGGAGCAGCCCCTGGTTGCTCTTGAGATGCCGCTTGTTCAGCATCCGGTTGTGCGCCAGCGTCGGCGGTGGTTTTGTAGAGTTGCTCAGCCATCTTGTGGGAGAGGGTAGTGAGCCGCTCCATTCTGCTTTTCATATCGGCAACCTGATTCGCTTCGATTGCCTTCTTCAAATCGGCAATGGCATCTTCGATTTCTTTGACTACCTGAGCATCCACTTTATCTTTATTTTCTTTAATCGTCTTTTCCGTACTGTAGACCAAAGAGTCGGCGTGGTTGCGGACCTCGATCTCTTCGCGGCGCTTTTTATCTTCATCGGAGTGTGCTTCGGCATCCTTCACCATCTGTTTAATATCATCTTCTTTCAAACCACTAGAGGCAGTGATGGTGATGTGTTGTTTTTTGTTAGTCGCCTTGTCGAGTGCGGAGACGTGGACAATACCGTTGGCGTCGATATCGAAAGTCACTTCGACCTGCGGAATGCCGCGCGGTGCTGCAGGGATTCCGTCCAAGATAAATCTTCCAAGGGTTCGGTTGTCTTTGGCCATCTCACGTTCCCCTTGCAAGACGTGGATTTCGACACTGGTCTGGCTATCGGCCGCGGTGGAGAAGACCTGGGATTTTCGGGTTGGGATGGTGGTGTTGCGATCGATCAATTTCGTCATGACTCCACCCAGGGTTTCGATTCCAAGTGAAAGAGGAGTAACGTCTAAGAGTAAGAGGTCTTTGACATGTCCGGAAAGAACACCGGCCTGAACTGCCGCTCCCAGTGCGACCACTTCATCAGGGTTCACCCCTTTGTGTGGGTCTTTGCCGAAGTATTTCTTAACCTCCTCTTGAACGCGGGGAATACGAGTTGATCCACCGACGAGGACAATTTCATCAATCTCACTTGGCTTTTTGTTGGCATCGGCCAAAGCTTTTTTAACCGGGTCAAGGCTTCGTAACAAAAGATCTTCCACCAAGCTTTCAAACTTCGACCGAGTCAGCTTGATGTTCATATGTTTGGGACCGCTTTGATCGGCCGTGAGGAAGGGTAGATTCACATCCGTTTCGATCGCGCTAGACAATTCGATCTTCGCCTTCTCCGCCGCTTCTTTGAGTCGTTGCAAGACCATTCGATCTTTGCTGACATCGATCCCTTGATCTTTTTTAAATTCGGCGATGAGATAATCGATCAGCCGTTGATCGATATTATCTCCACCAAGATGGGTATCACCGTTCGTCGAAACAACTTCGACCACGTTTTCACCGACCTCAAGCACCGAGATATCAAAGGTGCCACCACCAAAGTCGTAGACGGAGATGATCTCATTTTTCTTTTTGTCTAAACCATAAGCAAGGGCGGCCGCGGTCGGTTCATTCACGATCCGTTTCACATCCAAACCGGCGATCCGTCCGGCATCGTTGGTTGCTTGTCGTTGGGAGTCGTTGAAATAGGCGGGAACCGTGATTACTGCTTCGGTCACTTTTTCTCCAAGATAATATTCGGCAGCCTGTTTCTGTGTCATTAATATTTTTGCAGATATTTCAGGTGGGCTAT
>JBGTGJ010000045.1:0-2064 GCA_041746775.1 bacterium | reverse complement strand
ATCCTGGAGAAATCCAGGATCCATTTTTCACATCATTCGGGGCGTAGCTCAGCCTGGTAGAGTACTAGCTTCGGGAGCTAGGAGTCGCTGGTTCAAATCCAGTCGCCCCGATTATTTTTACCTTCCTAACATCCAACCTATCAATTTTGTGGAGGTAGTTCATTAGGGTCGATTGTCTCTTGCCAATTGTCTCGAAGCACCTCGTCACCGGTGTCGAGTGGCCTCGGCACATTCTCTTCTTTATCTTCGTCGAAATGGACATTCTGTTCGGAAATCCCCAACGCATTGGCATAAACGGTAATCTCGTTCCGAAATTCAGGGGCGGAAATAAATCGGCCGTCAGAATACAACCGATGCACGAGTAGAGCCGATTCCCCTTTTTGATTTCGGGTAGTTTCTAAGATACGTCGTGCCACTACTTGATCATCGACAAAATAATTTGCCACTTTGAATTGACCATGAAGGATCCTATTCAGCGGTTGACCGCGACCATTGGTTTCTTCACTCCATAGAGCGTTGAGTCGCTGACATCCTTCCGAAGGACTATTTCCCGATTTAGCCATCTCTTCTACCCGACCGCTAATCTGCAGTCCTTCTTTTTTCCCTATGATGGTCAAACCCATCTGAAGACCGGTGAGAAGATTGCGGAGATCTGTGCGAATATTGGCAAAATTATCGCCGAACCGTTTGCGAATCTCCTGATAATGCTCCTCAAATTTTTCAAGAAGTGGCCTTATCTCCTTTTCACCTTCCGATTCACCTGATCTGAGTTTCGTCAATAGTTGTTCCACGTTATTCGGTAAATCAGAAAGATTTCCATTTCCTTTTAAGGCTCCTTGACGGTGCCCCTCGATCTGAAAGATCGCCTGGTTAATGATTAGTTTTTTTGCTTCCGCTGGGTCTTTTGGCCGATCGATCCTGATTTCTTTCTCATATTCCCTTGCCCATGCCTTGACGAATTCTGGATGAAAACCTTTCTCGATTAATTCTTCATATCTTTTTTGAAAAATAATTTTTCCTTGAACAATTTTCGAATCAGAAAGTTCGTCCAAAAGTGACCCCAAGATTTCCCGCCCCTGTTCGTTCATGAAATAAGCTGAACGGAGGAAAAGATCGAGAGTACCACTTTTGTAGAGAGCATCGACTAATTTGGTGTTGGTCTCCCATTTCCTCGGCCCATTGCCCCTCACCCGCTGAGCGAGACGAGGGATCAATTCATGATAGATCATCTCCTTCACACGAGTCGCCCGACCTGGTACCTCAGGTGAAGCTTCATGGGGCCAGGCGGAAATCTTCGTAGCAATTTTTTGAGTTAATTCGTTTCTCAGTTCTGTGGGAATTAGAAGGACTGCTGAGAGAGCTGAGAAAATATCCCTTGGTTTTCCTTGAGCCTCAAGAAGCCCATGTAAAATCCCCTTTGGTGAATCATCCAAGTCGGTGAGGTATCTCAAGAGGGTTCGCCAACGATCGCGAGAGGTAAGAATTCTTTCTTTGTTGAACATTAAGCGTTCAATAAGCAGTTTTTTATCGTCTGCTGGGAGAGGTAATTTCTCCATCCAGGGAGAGCGAGTGAATTCTTCCCAGAGATTTAGTGCGTTAAATTTTTGAAAATTATGAACAAGGGTGTAGAGGATTCGTTCGGCCTCAAACTCATCGAGATACTTGTCTTTCAAAAGCTCCAACATTCCCCAGAATTCAATTCGAAGGAGATCTCCGTTTTGAGGGCTGAAATAATCGGCAATGTGGACATAAGATTCTGTGGCAAAATGACGGGTATCCTGAGCAAGGTCTTTTTCCTTTAACAACTCTCGAAGGGCCATGGATTCTTCGTAAACACCTCTTTCTCCGGAGTGAAATTTTTTAGTTACGAGAGAGGAGTAAAAGACTACAGCAGAAAAAGCTAAAACACTTTTCCTTCTCGACTCACCCCAAATTTCCCTTAAAGTTTTTGCAAAAATATAAAATTCGCTACGTCGACTTGGAAACTGATTTAACAATTCAAAATATAACTCGATTGTTTCCAAACGAAGTGCACCATTAGTGGTAGCAAGTTGTTGTTTTACT
>JBGTGJ010000044.1:0-4352 GCA_041746775.1 bacterium | reverse complement strand
ATTTTTTTACCCCCCCGCCCCTACGTCGGCTGCTAACAAATATAAAAGCGCCATCCTGACCGCGACCCCATTCTTCACCTGATCCAGGATCAAGGAATACGGTCCATCCGCCACCTCCGGTGAAATCTCCACTCCGCGATTGACCGGCCCTGGATGCAAGATCACCATATCCTTTTTCGCCTTCTCTAAAATTTGCGGATTGAGACCGTAAAATCGAGAATACTCTCTCAAACTCGGATAAGGGGTAAAACCCCATCGCTCGGATTGAATTCGTAGCATCATGACCACATCAAATTGTGAAATGACCTGAGAGAGATCGTAACTCACTTCAACCCCCAACGCTTTCACTCCCGAAGGGATCATGCTCTTCGGTCCCACCACCGTCACTTTAGCGCCGAAAGTTTTTAAACCCAGGATGTTCGAACGAGCAACTCGAGAGCGAGTGATATCTCCCACAATCCCAACATGAAGCCCTTCAATTTTTTTCTTATGATCTCGAATCGTGAGTAGATCTAACAACGCCTGTGTCGGATGCTCGTGTCCCCCATCCCCTGCATTGATCACCCGAGTTTTCTTCAGAATCTTCGCAATCGCCTCCGGCGCCCCCGAAGCGGGGTGGCGGACTACCAAAATGTCGGGCGACATCGCCATTAAATTTTTCACCGTGTCGATCAGTGTCTCCCCTTTGGTGACGGAAGAGGAACTCTTCGAGATGTTGATCACGTCAGCGGAGAGTCTTTTCCCTGCGACTTCGAAACTAGTTCGAGTACGAGTAGAATTTTCGAAGAACAAATTGATCACCGTCTTCCCACGCAGCGCTGGAAATTTCTTTACCTCTCTCCCCTCGACTTCACGAAAGCTGTCAGTCGTTTGAAAAATAAATTCAATCTCCTCCCGACTGAGGTCTTTCATACTTAAAATGTGAGAAGAGCGTAGTTGCATATTACCTTTGATGAACCCCAACCTCATCCACCCCATCCACCTCCACCAACTTCACATCGACAATCTGATCCAAACCAACCTCCAACCTCTTCCCCACAAAATCTGCCTGAATCGGCAACTCTCTCCCCCCACGGTCAATCAACACTGCCAGCTCAATCTTGTGCGGTCTACCGAGGTCGTTCAAAGCATCTAATGCGGAACGAATGGTTCGCCCGGTAAACAAAACATCATCGACCAACAAAATTCGGGCATGTTCAACGTCAAATGGAATCTTGGTCTGTTTTACAACTGGCATTGCAGCCACGGTGGAGAGATCATCACGATATAAATTGATATCGAGTATCCCCAGCTTCTGGGGATCCTTCTTCAGCAATTCCATCAATCGTTGCGCCAGAGGAACTCCTCTCGTGTGAATCCCGACGATCGAATATTTCTCTCCTTGTTTCTCCTGCTGGGATATCTGCTGTGCCAATCCCTGGAGGATCGAAGAGAATTCTTCCGAACTTAGCACTTGTTTTGTTTGATTTGCGCCCATTTTCACACAAAAAAAAACCTCCCATCATCACCGGGAGGTTTTTTTAAAAAGCTTAAAATTCCATTTTTTCTTTTTTTTACGATTCACTAATCTCAACTGCAACAGCAGTCTCCTTGAACGCTAACATTATTAGAATTTTTTCAAAAATCTGACCGAAAATTTTGGGTGGCCTATAGCTTTAGGTCTCGTTCTGTCAATGGTATTTTACAAAGAACTCTTCAATGCCGTAAACCCTTCTTTTTTATTTCTCTCTTCGACTGTTTCTGATGGTTTATCGGCAACCGTTGTTTCCTCACCCACTCTCCGAATCGCCGATGCCGGGATATTAAACCTAAATTCTGCCCCCTTCCCCTCTTCACTTTTTACCCAAAGTGGACCCCAACCAAGTTTCTTCAGACTTTCGAGGATGGAGGTAATCCCAAAACCATGTGACCCTTCCACCTCTTTCCTCGCTTCTCGAAATCCATGTTGGCTAAGTTTAGAAAGATTTTCTTGCTTAATCCCAATCCCATCATCCTTCACCGAGATTTGAACAGATCCATCGGCAAGTAATTCAGGTTGAATTTTGATATTGGGATTTTCACTCGAACGGTAGCGCCAGGCATTGGTGAGAAGATTCGCCAGAATATTATTAAATGAGCGAACAGAATCCCTACCGTGCGAAAAATGAAGATGACGAAAAAGATTCTTTTGCTGTGGCAAAGGATCAATAAACTTCATGGTCTCCCCCGGAATCGAAGTCAAAGACACCCCTTCAATCAGGCTATAATGGATTGAAAATCCGTGATGTGACAGTAGTAGGTTTCTTAATTCTTCAGATAAAGGACGATTGTTTCGAAGCTTTCTAATAGAGGTATCAAGATTAGTCCAAAGCCCACTTCGATGCCCCAGATCGTGCAAAGATAGCTCTAAAGCACGCGGTCGATTGTTTTTTCCTTCAGAGTTACCAAAATAACCACGGTGCACCATTTGACCAAGTAGATTTACAAACTTTCCATAGTTATGGAATTCAGCATTAACCTGCTGTTCAAGCTTAGACAGAAAGGCAAGATCCTCCTCACCAACTTTTATCCCTTGTTCAACTTTTTTACTGATTTCAAAAAGGCGCTTAAAGGTCTCAACGTGGGCCGTCATGATTTTTTCATGAGAGGTATAACCCCAATCTTGAATTCGTTCAGCCAAATCGGCGGGAAATAATACTCGCACATCGTGAATCTCCGACCATTCAGGAACTTTTCCTTCCACCGCCAAACCTTGTCGATACACCTCGAGTGTATGCAAAATTTCATCGA
This sequence comes from bacterium, assembly GCA_041746775.1. Classification (GTDB taxonomy): domain Bacteria; phylum UBA10199; class UBA10199; order DSSB01; family DSSB01; genus JBGTGJ01. The sequence continues at coordinate 1,583 of JBGTGJ010000044.1, read as the reverse complement.
TGGAACCGTCTCTAATCTCAACAATCATCCCCATTTTTCCCGGTTCACCAGGCAGCTCACCTTGTCGAAAACTAATATCGAGTTTTGATACCTCATCAACCACTGCTCTCAATTTTTCCAACCCCTCTTTAGCGGCCAAGCGAACAGGTGGACTATAGATCATATTGGAACGAACACTTTCTAGCTCAGCCATCCCCAATCGATCACCTAAAACTCCAACTGCCCTAGCTGCTGCTGTCTGAACTTCAATATGAGTATCTCGCCAAATCGCAGTTTGAAGATAACGTCGATAATCATGGTTTTTAAGTTCCCCCAGACGTTGAGCGGCGGTTTTGCGAACCTCCCAGTTGGGATCCTTTTCTAAATAATCTTTGAGTTGATGTAGGTCTTGAATCTTTTTTAACGCTTCACACTCTTCAGCCACGCGAAGATCCCGCTCATGAAGTTTTTGTAAGGAAAGTATCGCCTCCGCTTTGACTTCAGGATTTGTATCGTGTTGACGCGCCTTTTGTAGGGCGTGGAACGATTGCGGATTGGCTATTTTTCCCAATGCCAAGGCAGCCGCTTTTCGCACAATAGAGCTTTTATCGTGGTTGAGAACCTGTTCTAACCGAGCTCTTTCTTTCATTTCCTGTAAAGCGTTCACCGCTTTGAGACGAACAGATTCTTTTTCATTCTTTAACATGATCTCGATCGAGGTCAGCTTGGGTCGATAGGAATCAAGATTTTTAGCCTTGGAAAAAATCAGTTGTGGAATCTCAAAACGATCCCCCTTCATCGTCATCGCTTGCCCCGCAAAGTTATACGCTTCTTGAAATGGACGCCGCAGTTTCCCTTCCACCATCTGAGTATAAATCCCTGCCTGACTTCCCCATTTTTGTTCGACTCCGGAAACGCCACGCCCCAAGATCCAATGCGCCCCACCAACTCCTATCTTAAGACTCATCAACGAATCTAAAGTCCCCATCGCTGCAGCGACGGCATTGGTCTCGGGTCGAAGTTGGAACTTCTCTTCCACGCGATGCGCAGCCAACATCCCTAAATAAGCTGACGTGAATGGAATCGTGACTTGGTTGAATCTCTCGAGCCCCTTGAGTTGAACCATTGCTTCCAGTTCACCCATGCTGTGCAGCCCTAGGAAAAGTTGGTTTCCAAAGAAGGTTGAAAACCGCAACGTCCCCATCGTGATCGCAGCCCCTAACCCCTCTTTTCCCAACGTGTGCAGATCGTTGGAAAGTGGCAACCCACCCAATTTTTGAAACGTCCGATTTCCGATCACAAACATCGGGGTCTCCGCCGCAACACTCAATGATCCCGCCGCAAATCTTGCACCTAATCCTTGTTGGAATATTTTTGGAAGATACGGAGCGAATCCGGTTCCTAAAGCGATTCTCTCTAACGCCCAGACCCCAACCTTTCTTCCAACTAGAGAAGCTCCAATGACGGGGACGATCATTTTGTAATCGAAGGAGTTAGGTAAAAGACGAGAAATAGAATGAGCTGCTTGTTCTAACGGCGCGCCGCGACCTTGGAGGAGATGGAGAAGCGTTTGTGCTTGTTGGTGAACGGGTACGGGCGGGGGG
>JBGTGJ010000043.1:0-7172 GCA_041746775.1 bacterium | reverse complement strand
TTGCCCCGCAACAACCGCAAGGGATTCAAGAAGCCGATCTCAATTCGGTCCGAGAAAACTTTACTCAGGTTCATCGAGGCCTCCTTGCGATGCATGAAGTGGGACAGGTGCAGTTTTTAAATCTCCCTTTTCTGGAGGATGTCTTGGTCCTTTTGCAGCAAAGGGCACGATTGTTGCGTGACCGATTCGACACGATGGTGGTTTTGGGAATCGGTGGTTCCGGTTTAGGGGCCAAGGCAGTTTATGAGACATTGCAAGGGCCGGTGTTTCAGGGGCTCCCTCTATCAGGGGATAAAAAACTTTATGTTTTGGATACGATTGATCCTGAGCTGATTGGGCGATTGCTCGAGTCGTTGGATCTTTCCAAGACGGTTTTCAATGTCGTGAGCAAGTCAGGAAATACCGTTGAAACGGTGGCTCAATTCATGCTGGTGTATCATTGGTTGAAAGATCGCTTGGGGGAAAGTGCGGTTCGTTCCCAGATCATCATGACCACCGATGCAACCAAAGGGGCGCTGCGACAACTTTGTGATGAGGAGGGGTTTGAAAGTTTTGAAATTCTGCCGGGAGTTGGGGGAAGGTTCTCTGTTCTTTCTCCGGTTGGATTGTTGCCTGCGGCATTCGTTGGTGCTTCGATTCACGAGATGGCAAGTGGGGCGCAACGGATGATCAAGCGGTGTAATCAAGAAGATATTTGGACCAATCCGGCGGCGATGTTGGCCGCGGTAACTTACTTGCTCTCCACTCAATACGGTAGAAATCAATTAGTCACCTTCAATTATTCCGAACGTCTCAACTCTTGTGTCGAATGGTTTCGTCAACTCTGGGCGGAGAGTTTGGGGAAGAGAATGGATCTGAGTGGAAAAGAGATCCGTTCAGGGATCACTCCGATACCCGCTTCTGGTCCTCGCGACCAACATTCCCAGATTCAACTTTATGTCGAAGGGCCTGCCGACAAGATGGTGATGTTTTGGAGTCAGGAAAAATTCGAAGTCGATCCAAAAATCCCTTCGATCTTTTCTAATCTCGAAAATCTTAATTACCTCGGAGGAAAAAGACTCAGTGATATTCTTCAAGCGGAACAAGAGGCGACTGAACAGGCTTTAAGAGAGGCAGGTGTCCCTAGTTTTCGTCTAATGCTTTACGGCGCTGATCCCTACACATTAGGTCAGCTTTTCTATCTCTTAGAAATCGCTACGGTTTACGTCGGTGGTATTCTCAACGTTAATCCCTATGATCAACCGGGGGTCGAGTTGGGGAAGAAATATCTTTATGGAAAGTTAGGGAGAAGCGGGTTTGAAGAGTATGGATCGGTGTTGGCGAGAAAGTTAAAGGACAAGCGGTATATCGTTTAACCCCACCACACACTTCGTCTTTGTTTCAATCCTTCCGTCACCATATTCTGAATCGTCTGTCTCACCATCTCACTTAATTTGTGAATTTCTAACTCTTCATCCAAAATCGATTCATCATAATGGCTCAAATCGATGGGTTTTCCAAAATAGATTGTCCATTTTGAAGGATACGGAATTAAACCCAGCGGCCCTAATAAAGGTAAAGTTGGAGTGACCGGAAGATAAGGAATCCCTAATGGCTTGGCGAGAAGTGAAGATTTGTAAAGAAGGGGGTGGATCTCTTCGGCTCCGATCACTGCGACGGGAATGATAGGACTTTTGGTTCGAATCGCGAGTTTAATAAATCCGCCACGACCAAACCGTTGCAGATGATAACGTTGCGAATAGTATTTACCAATCCCTTTGACCCCTTCCGGAAATACCGCTACCAGATGATCGTTGTTCAAAAGTCTTTCAGCATTTTCTTGCGAGGCACGGACGCCGCCAATCCGATACATCCAGGTTCCGACAAAAGGGAGGTAGTAGACAAAGTCTTCGACGAGAAATCTGACATCTCTGGCCGCCGGGTGATCATTGGTCACGGCGATCCGAATCATCGAGCCGTCCCACGGCAAGGTTCCTGAGTGATTACTGACGAGCAATCCTCTTCCTTCGCTCGGAATATTTTCTAATCCGACCGTCGAAACCCTCCAATATCGGTAATAAAGAAAATCAAAGAACGGTTTTAATTTTTTTTCAAAATGAGGATCTCTTCCAAACGGATCAATCTCTTCAGACAAAATCGATCGATCAGGGATGAAGGGGAGATACCGAAGCAGGCTATCTTTTGCAGGAAAGCGAGGGTTCGATTCTTTTAATAATTCTTTTGTGGAAACGGGATCGGTTCTTTTAGCCGTTGAAATTTTGATGTTGGGTTTCGATCCTGAATATTTTTTTTCTAGTCGGTTGAGTCTTTGAGTTAATCTCGCAATCTCCTTTTTTAATTCTGCCGCATCATTTTTTTTCTGCAACTGGCTCGATTTCAAATACAAGATATTGTTGGAAGGGGAATGTTTCGAAGGTTTCATAGGGGATTTACTCCTTCTTGAAGTCTGACCTCACGAAGTCTTTGTGCGCCGGCAAAATCCAATACGGCATCTTTGCATGAATATCGGGGTTTAAAACCTAATTCTTTCTCTGCCTTTTCAGTAGCGACGACGCACATGTATTTTAGAAATTCCAGATGGGTGGCCGGAGCAGGGGAGATATCCATGAACCACAACAATTGGACGAGTGCCTTAAGAGCAGTGAGGCTTAAGGGGAGGGGCATTTTTCCCATCAATTTAATCGCCTTGATGAGTGGAATCACCCCTTGGCTTGCTAGGTTGAAAATACCTGGACAATCGTTTTTGACCACCAGTTGGAAGGCCTGAAGTAAATCATCTTCATGAATGAATTGGATCAAGGGATCAAATCCCAAAACGGTCGGGACAATGAGTCGCGAGAGGTACTTTGTTTTATAACTTAAAATAGTGGGACCCAGGATCGTGGCTGGTCTTAAGATCGTGACAATACTTTTGGGATGTTTTTGGGAATATCGCAAAAATTGTTTTTCAGCATCCACCTTATCGGCCAAGAATCGAGATTTGAGCCCCGCTCGTGCGGGATGGCTTTCCGTGAGGTACGCAGGGTTATCGGGAAACGCCCCATAGACATCAGCAGTTGAAGCAAGAATGAGCTTTCTGACGTTCGCTTCCGCTGCTGCATTAGAAATATACATGCTTCCTACGGATAACAGCTCATGCGCCCAGGCAACATTGCGAGGTGGAGTGATCGGCAGAGCAGTATGAATTAATGTGTCGACCGCTTCGTCCTTGAGAATTTCATATAATTTTACGTCGGCGAGAGTTTCGGTGAGATCAAGACGAAAGAACTTGGTTTTTCTTAACGGAACCTTTGGCTTTTTGTGATCTAGAAATAGAACCTTGGGGAAATGAGGATCATTCTCTAACCAATTAAGTAAAAAAGATCCTTTAAAGCCGCTTCCGGTCAAGGCGATCGTTGGATAATATTTTTTCTGATTACTTTTTACCTTTTTCATCCTTCACTCTTCTTCCGAAAATAAGGAGAGGCGTAATAGTAAAAATAAAATGTCACTAAGAAAATCGTTCCATCACAGCCCGCCCCCAGCAGCATGGGGGCCGTTAATCCCGATTTTACAAAATAGATTAAAAATCCAAGTGTGGAAGTGGCTTTGCTAACTAGAACAGCCAGGACAAGATTCTTAGCATCGCTAATATTTCCAGCAACTAGCGCACTCACAAAAGTGAGCATCGCCATCAAAGAAACTGCCAGTACCGACCAGAAGGGGGAGTAGATTTCGGTGAGTGGATTTAAAAAAGGGAAAAGATGAATTCCCCAATTAAGGGATTGGACGACGCGTGCAGGAAACAGAAAAAAAGTTAGCGCTCCGATGGCAAATAGGATCGTCCAAAATTGAAATAGTTTTTGTAGCTGTTGAAGTTCGCGGGGCATCTCTCTCCACTTCCTGACTTATAAGATAACTCAAAGAAGGTTTTCTTTCAAACTAAATGGAGAATAGAAAATCGATTATACCCTTACGGCATTGGTTGGGAGGGTTTGGAAAATCTGTGCGACTTTGAAATTCTTGGCGTAGCCCAACACTTTGGGGACGTAATCTTGCGTTTCGCGGAAGGGAGGAATGCCACCATGCTTCTTCACATTGCCAGGACCGGCATTGTAGGCGGCAACCGCGTGATCCAATCGTCCAAACTGGTTGAGCATCTGTCGTAAATATTTTGCCCCCCCAAAGATATTTTGGATTGGATCAAAGGCGTTTCTTACTCCCAAATGTTTGGCGGTTCCTGGCATAAGTTGCATCATCCCCATTGCTCCAACATGGCTGGTTGCCTTGGGGTTGGCTCGCGACTCTTGCCAAATCACGCCGGCAATTAATTCCGGAGGAAGTTTATATTCTTTGGCGGCAGCTCGAATGACATCCATGTAGGGGGCAAGACGGTCGGCCGGTCGAGTATTTCGAGTGAAATACTTGTCAATAGAAGCGAGTGCGTTTTTGCGGTTTAAAAATCGGTCTTTGATGTGGCTGAGATCTTCAGCAGCTGATTTGGTTTTATTCCAAACGCTGTTCTTTTTGGATGTTTGAGGTTTCAAAGAAAGGTCAAACGAGTGCTCAAAATTAGGGCCTCGGAAAGTCCCCTTGGCCTTTTCATACTCCCGTCGGTAAGCGCTGTAACGGCTACGATCGGATTGCATCGGATTTAAATTAAAGCGGTTATTCATCTTATCACTCGATTTGCTTTCTATCTTTTAGGATAATGCTTTACCGTTGATCCACTCAACTCTATGATAATCTAAATTATCGTCATTGTATGAAAGGAAATTGCTTAAGTTCTTATTTTTTTTTTGAGATTTTATGCGACGCATTATGATTTGATTTCCCTTCTTCTGTAACTCTATGATCTTCCTTAGAAATTATTACGCCAACACCACTTCTAAAACAGATGCCTTACTTGTCACCGAGGACATCAAACGAGCGGTCCGCGAATCTGGGATTTTGCAAGGATTGATTACCGTTTTAGTTCCCGGAGGGACGGCAGGGGTGGTGATGCTTGAGAATGATCCAAAGCTACGAGAAGAGTATAAGCTTTGGATCGAACAACAGGTCTCCGCGAAGAGTGGCTCTCGGCCTGCACGCAAGTCGGGAACAGGCAAGGATGAAGCCCATCTTCGGGCTGCCTTGGTAGGGGCTCAAATTTCGATTCCTCTGCAAAATGGAAAACCGATGTTGGGGGCATGGCAAGAGGTGGTATTATTGGATTTTGAAGATAAGGTAGGGAGGAGAGAGTTTACCATTCAAATTATGGGTGAAGGAGGAGAAGGTCAGTAGTTCGTTTTGCTGTTTGATTTTGAGTTGTCTTTAGGCTTTTAAAGGCGTAACAGCTTTAAGATTATGGTTTTTTCCAAAAAGAAAGGGATTCTGCAGAATTTAACACGCCAAAGTAAAAGGGCGGCCCCCCCTTTTTTAGGTGTTTTTAGTTCGAAGATTTTTAATTGGTTGGTTTTTGCAGGTTTGGTCTTAGCCGTTTCCTTAATCCTTTCCTTTAGAATCGGTTTCCTTCCCCCGCATATCAAAGTTGGATTAGTTGCTCCCAAAGATATTAAGTCCGATCGAAACTACGAAATCGTCGATGAGAAGACAACTGCCGCGAACCGCCAAGAGGGGGCCAAGAGTATCCCCTCTGTTTTTGATTTTGAAGAATCGGCGCAACAGGAGATTGATCAGAAGATTCATGAGACCTTTGAAAAAGGGAGGGGATTAGTCGCTAAAAAGGGGACTGAAGCGGAGATTCAATCGCTGCTCTCAGAGACTTGGGGATTGCAGCAGACGACCGAAGAGATTCATCCTTTTCTCAACGATGGATTTTCTTTAGATAATGAATTTTTTCTCCGCAACTTAATGCGAGAGGTGATGGCCCAATTTATTGTCTCTAGCCAGTCTGCACTAGAGAATGTTGGGTCGGTTGGCATCACCGTTCGTTACATTCAAAAAAATCAGGCGGAAGATGAAACGGCATTGCAAGACCTATCGCTCATTAAACCACTTTCTGAAATTCAGAATAATTTTTTAAATCGAGCTAAACAGGTCATCAAAGAGAAAAGCCCCTCCGTCCCTCAAGGGACTTTGCTTCAGTTGGCGAGTCGTTTGGTTCGCCCTAATCTCACCTACAATTCTTTTGAAACCGAACTACGTCGAGCACGAGCGATGGGGAATGTGCGCAATGTCATCATCAAAGTACAAGCTGGTGAAGCAATTATTCGGGGCGGGGACCGTTATGAACCTCATCATCTGGTAATTTTAGAAGGGATCCGTAAGCAAAAGTCAGAGTCGAGCTTTTTGATCAAGTTTATCGGCACCAATTTGTTTGTCTCGATTCTACTATTGATCACTTATTTCTTTTCAAAAAAGTTCATTCGAAAATTTAAGCCGACCCATCAAGATCTGTATTTCTTAGGAGTGGTACTCATCTTACTATTGCTAACGGTTCGTCTAGCAGCTGCATTATCCTCTGGGGTTCAGGATCTTTTTCCTTTTGATGTCCCCATTCAAGCTTTGTACTACGCGATCCCTGTTGCTGCAGGGGCAATGCTGACCCGTTATATTCTCAATTCCGAAATTGCGTTGGTCTTCGCGATTGTGGCGAGTGCATTAACCGGTATGTTTTTAGAAGGGGATCTTGATCTTTCCACCTATTTTTTAATTTCCAGTATCGCCGCTGCCGCATCCATGGCGCGTGTCGAACGTCGAAGCGCTATCCTTAAGGCTGGTTTAGCAGTGGGAGGGGTCAATGCCTTAGTGGTTCTTGCGATTAAATTAATTACGTATATCAGTGTCACTGATGTTTTTAATCTTCCGCAAATTTTAATTAATATGGCGATGGCTTTTAGTGGTGGAATTTTCGCCTCGATTTTTGTTTTGGTTTTGGCACCGATTGCCGAACATGCTTTTGATTATGTCACCGATATCAAACTGCTCGAATTAGGAAATCTTAACCACCCCTTACTCAAAGAGATGATTGTAAAAGCGCCGGGAACCTATCACCATTCGCAATTGGTCGCCGTATTGGCAGAGGCGGCCGCGGCGGAGATTGGCGCTAACCCTCTGTTGGCGCGGGTGGGAAGTTATTTTCATGATATTGGGAAGATGCGAAAGCCTTCTTACTTCGTCGAAAATCAACAGGGAGGGGAAAACCGTCACGATAAATTGTCCCCCTCGATGTCCGCTTTGATCATCGCTGC
>JBGTGJ010000042.1:0-9451 GCA_041746775.1 bacterium | reverse complement strand
ATAAGATAGCTGCAAACTATTTGAGGAATGAATTTGAAAAGCTGGGCTTAAAATCTTTTTCAGAAAATTGGCTTTTAGAAACCTCAGTTCCCATCACTATTTCCCCTCTCTCTTGATAGGGTGATCATAACCTTAATCATTGACACGATCTATGCGAGGTTCATAATTACTTTTTTATTTTGAATGAATTGAAGGAGTGGAGCAAATATTTCTGAGTAAAAAAGATAATAAAAATTATTTTTAGGAGGAATATCTATGCCGACAAAAATATTAAATCACTTATTTATTATTTCACTTTTTCTGATCCCCTTTACCCTCCAAGCACAAGCGACCTCGACCTCACTTCCCCAATCTAGCCAGATCAAAGATACAACAGGAGGTGGTTTAATTACTTTTGAAGCGAAGTTAGTTGATCCCTCGGTGAAGGCGACCAAAAAAACCGCTACGGTGGAAGTTAAGGTGGCGGGGATCGGCTTGGTAGATCCCGATCAAGTCGGTGAAAAGCCACAAGCAGGGCAAGCACATCTGCATTATCAGTTGGATGGAGGACCGATCATCGCAACGACCGCGACTAAACTAAGTTTTCATGGATTGTCTTCGGGCACTCATCGAATTGTGGTGACATTGGCCGCTAACGATCATCAGCCGATGGGGCGTGAGAATGTGCTGACTGTGACGATTCCTTAACGGGTTACAACATCTTTGAACTGAAGTCGACGACGAGCCCATCTTGAAGCGCTTCCCCTTTTAATTGTTCTGGGGGAGTAGGAAGTGGAGAGGCTCGCTCAATGGCGCGCAAGGCGGAGAGATCAAACGATTCATTGCCGCTTTTTCGAATCACCGTTTTAGCGATGACATTTCCGGCGGCATCAACCCTAACCTTCACCCGACAGCGAAACGCGGTTTCCTGCGGTCCCCCGCCTGATTGAATCCACTCACGAATGATCTTCGAGCGAACAGTGGCTTGGTATTGCACATAGGCAGGGTCTTGCGCTGAAACTCCCCCTTTGGGGCTGCCAAATACCGGGACTTGAGAATCGCCAGTCCCTTCCGGCAATCCTGGCCCTGCCGCTCCCGTTGCTGCTTGTTGGGCCTCTCGACTTTTTAGCTCTTGTTGTACCTGACCTAATGCCTCCGAAATTTTTGCATCATCTACCGTCGGGGTTTTTGGTTTTTGGGTTTGAGGTGTGGGTGTCTGTTTTGATTTTTTTAAATGAACCTGTTGGGAGGCAGGCTTTGGGGTTTGAGGTTGAGCTTTCGGTTGAGGGGTCGTCTTTGTCGGAGGGGTGGCTGGCGTTGTAACTTGATTTGGTTTCACCTCCACCGCTTTGGGAATGGTAGATTCCACCGATCCTTTCGCGGCTTCTTTAAACAAATCTCCCTCTAAACTCGTTCCGCGAGTTAAGCGGATCATGGTGACTTCGGTCGTTTTGATAGGGGGGATCGGCGCCACTTTTCCCATCAGCCAGAGAAATAATACGGCTAAGAAGTGAAAAGCCAAAGAGTAAAGCAGGTATTTTTTAAATAGGGGTGAGTCCAAAACTGTATCACACTATAAAGATGATGGTGGGGAGGTTTCGGGTTCGGTGACCATCCCAATTCGTTCAATTCCCGCATTTTTACAAGCCGACATCACTTGAACGACCGACCCATACGGAACGGTGCGGTCAGCACGCAGATAAACAGTTTTTTGAGCGGTGGGCTCAAACAAAGTCATCAATTTTGCTGCCAAAGTCTCTGGGGTGTAAGCGGTCTTGTCGTCTCCGGAGAGAAAGATCTCCCCACTTTTGTTTAGTGTAATAATCTTATCATCCTTTCCCGAAGGGGCTGCAGACGTGGTTGCTTGTGGCAGATCAACATCGATCCCTTCCTGTAATAGTGGTGCAGTCACCATGAAGATGATCAAAAGTACCAACATAATATCAACCAAAGGGACGATGTTGATTTCGGCAAGTGAACTGCGAGGTCCTTTGGGGACGGGGGTGGCGAAGGCCATAAAAACTCCTTAAATCAAATGCGGAATGACGAATGCGAAATGCGGAATTAATGTTAAATTTTCATTCCGCATTCCGAATTCCACATTCCGAATTCAAAAGTATTCTCTTTCAATTCGGTGTTCCAGATCGATGGCAAAATCATTTAAGTCTTTGCTCAACACCCTCAATCGACTTACGAAATAGTTGTAAGCGATGACCGCAGGGATCGCGGCGGCCAGCCCGATGGCGGTGGCAACCAGCGCTTCCGAGATGTAGGGGCCGACAACCGCTAGGCTGGAAGACTTTTGTTGGCCGATCTGCCAGAAGGCGGTGAGAATCCCCCAGACGGTTCCGAATAATCCGATGAATGGACAGGCCGAGGCGGTGGTGGCGAGGAACGAAGTCAGTTGCTCCAATCGCGACATTTCGTCACTTTCAGCGCGTCGAATATTTTTTCGGATATGTTCTAAGTTTAAATTGACGCGGGCCGAGGGGTCCTTGGCTTTTTGTTGTCTGGCCTTGAGTAGATCGGAAATTCCATAGGAAAAAATCTGGTAGAGTGGGTTTCCTTCTGTCGGGGTCGATTTCGTGAGGACTTCTTCAATCGAACCAGAGCGGTCGAAGGTATCTAAAAATTTCTCCGAACTTTTTTTGGCTTTCTTCACTTGGATGTATTTGTAAAAGATGATCGCCCAGCTTGTGACTGAGAAAAATATCAGGATCAGCAGGGTTGCTTTGACAACAGGGTCGCTTGAAAAGATAAGGTCTAGGACTGAGTGCTGGGGCCCATCCGCGGGGGGCGGGGCCATTTGTAACAGGATCCCGGAAAAATTCATAAAAGAGCTCCTTTATCGATAAATATTGAAGATTTTGGAAGACGCCTGGTCCCCTCAAAAGAGTTTAAGCAATTTTATGACGCATCTAATTCTTCCTGGTCTATTCTTTGCTTATCCCGAGGTCGGCTAGCATAGGCTAACCATCCCCATAAATAGAAAAATAAGTAAATTTGCTATAAAACCGAAAAAATTACTAGGCATCTTGTGGTGCCCATGTTTATCCTATAGCAGTGGATCATGATGAGAAAATTAATATCTCTAACGGCAGGAGGCCTTATGAATATCCGTAATGCGATGGAGGAGGCGTTTCAAAAAGGGGAGAAGCTCAAAGAGCAAATTATTCAAGAAGTGATGGGTTCGCACACGGTGAATGATTTAATGCAAAATGAGTATTTTTTAAAATCGCTAAGTGTTTTGTTGAATACCAAATATGAATTGAAAAAGGCACTTCGCTCTAACCTTAGAAATGTGCTTCGTTTATTCAATCTTCCTTCCCGTGATGAGATCCACAGCATGGAGAGAAAGATCCATCGACTTGAAAATGAAATGGATGGGATCAATCGCAAAGTGATGACCGCAAGACTCGCGAGGGTGAAGGCTCATCAAGCTAAGAAAGCGTTGCATCATCATTCCAAAGCTAGTAAATCGGCGCATCGATAAATTTAATGCGAATTTTAGAATGCGGAATGCGGATTAATTTTCTATCCCCATTCCGCATTCGTCATTTTGAGTTCTGCATTCGAAATCTCCTCACACTAATAAAGTTTTAAAGTTTATGAATTCCCCCATCGGCATATTCGACTCCGGTCTCGGAGGTCTGACGGTTTTTCGAGAGATCGCCAAACACCTTCCTGCAGAAAATCTTATCTATGTGGGAGATACCGCTCGTGTTCCTTACGGGATCAAGTCGGCGGAAACTGTGATCCGTTACTCGCGAGAGATTTGTGATTTCTTGATCGAAAAAGGGGTCAAGGGGATCGTAGTTGCCTGTAATACGGCATCCGCCTTCGCTTTGCCCACCCTCCAACAAAAATATTCTATCCCTGTCCTCGGAGTGATTGAACCTGGGGTACAGGCGGCCATTGCGGCAAGCCGTTCACATTCCATTGGAGTGATCGGAACGGAAGGGACGATCAAGTCCGAAAGTTATCTCAAAGCGATTCAGAAAAAATTACCTCAGGCGCGCGTCATTAGTAAGCCTTGCCCGCTATTTGTTCCATTGGTCGAAGAGGGGTGGATTCAGCACGAAGTGACACGGCAGGTGGCGGAAATTTACCTGGGGGAGTGGAAAAAAGGGGACCTCGATACTTTAATCCTCGGCTGTACCCACTACCCCTTACTCAAATCGGTGCTGCGAGAAATTTTTGGCGAAAAAGTCACTCTGGTCGATTCCGCTGAAGAGACTGCGAAGGGATTGCAACAGTTATTGCGCGAAAAAGGGTTGTTGGCCTCAAGCTCTCATGCAGGGACTCAAAGTTTTTTTACCACCGATGTCCCGCAAAAATTAACGGAGTTAGCCAAGCGATTTTTGGGGCATGATTTGGGGAAGGTCGAACAGACCCATTTGGGGGTACCGTAGGGTCCGATTTCTGTTATTATTATTGACTAGAGACTTTAGCATGCTAAGGGGATTTCTCTAATTTTTCCGCATCAAATCCGTAAGAATCGACTGCTTCCATGAAACAAAAACCGACCGTTGCAGAACTTCAAGAGATTGCGCGACAGCTGCGCATTGATTGCCTTAAAATGCTCCACAAAGCGAAGAGTGGGCATACGGGTGGGCCTTTGGGGATCATGGACATCATTACCGTCCTCTATTTTCATGAAATGAATCATGATCCAAAAAATCCTACCTGGGAAGATCGGGATCGTTTCATTTTAGCCAATGGACATTGTTGTCCCGCCATTTATGTCGCACTTTCTAAGGCTGGATATTTTCCTAAAGAAGAGCTCGATCATCTCCGCCAAATCGGTAGTCCGCTCCAAGGACATCCCAAAAAGAAGGTGGAGTGGGGGATTGAGATGTCGACAGGTTCTCTCGGGCAGGGGATGTCGATTGGGAATGGAATTGCTCTGGCGGCCCGTCTCGATAAAAAAGATTATAATATATACTCCATGCATTCTGACGGAGAGGCGCAAGAGGGGATGTTATGGGAAGGGACGATGTCAGCAGGTTTTCACAAGCTAGGGCATCGGATCTGCTTTTTAGATTACAACGGAATTCAAATAGATGGATTCAATAAAGATATTAAAGATGTGGCGCCGCTCGATGAGAAGTTTAAGGCGTTTCATTGGGCGGTAAAGACGATTGATGGAAATAACATTCCCGAAATTTTAGATTCACTCCAATGGGCTAAATCGATTCCTGACCAACCCAAGATGATCATCGCTAAGACGATTCTTGGAAAAGGGGTTTCTATCTTTGAAAATATTCCGAAGTATCATGGAGTCACCCCATCGGATGAAGAATTAAAAATCGCGTTGAAAGAGCTGGGAGAATAATGGAACAAAAAATTGCCACAAGAGATGCCTACGGCGAGGCGTTGGTGGAAGTGGGGAAAAAGTATCCTCAAGTCGTAGTACTCGATGCCGATCTCTCTTGTTCGACTAAGACGATTAATTTTGCCAAGGCATTCCCTGAGCGATTTTTCAATATGGGGGTGGCGGAGCAAGATCTGATGGGGACCGCGGCAGGATTGGCGCTGACCGGTAAAATTCCTTTCGCTTCGACTTTCGCGATGTTTGCCACCGGGCGGGCGTTTGAAATTGTCCGCAATTCGATTGTCTATCCTCACCTTCCTGTAAAAATTTGTGCCACCCATGCAGGGCTTACTGTCGGCGAAGATGGGGCGAGTCATCAAACGATCGCCGATATTGCGATCATGCGGGTTTTGCCAGGGATGACGGTGATTGTTCCGGCTGATGCTCGTGAGACCAAGCAGGTGATTCATCAAGTCGTTTCTCACGACGGGCCGGTTTATGTAAGATTGTCGCGTGCGGCGTTCCCAGTTTTTCTACCTGAAGATTATCAGTTCGAAATCGGAAAAGGGAAAGTGCTTCGCGAAGGGAAAGAGATTGCTTTAGTGGCATGTGGACTGATGGTTTATCATGCGGTGAAGGCAGCGGAGATTTTGGAGAAACAAGGGGTTTCGGCAACGGTTGTAAATATGTCTACCGTCAAACCGCTCGATGGAGATTTGCTCGATAAGTTGGCTGCAAAATCAAAGTGCATCATGACGATTGAAGAACACTCGGTGCTAGGTGGTCTTGGTTCGGCGGTGGCTGAATATATCAGTGAACGTCACCCGACTCGCGTTCACCGTTACGGAGTGATGGATGAGTTTGGTCAATCCGGTCCCGCGATGGAGTTGCTCAAGCATTATCGATTAATGCCGGAGGATATTGCGGCTGAAGCGGTGAAGTTTTTACAAGCGAAATAGGGAAGGGGACTTATTGATAGAAATGGATTCCTTCGACGAGCTCAGGACAAGTTCCAGCTTAAGACATGCTGGAATGACACTCTCTTATGAAACGTTTTAAACCTCTTCTTTTTATCCCCATTTTCCTTACTGGCCTTTTCTTCGGAGCGATCCTTTCTTCGCTCCAAGCCCTCCCTGAAAAAATTTATAAATCACTCGACCTGTTCAGCAAGGTCCTGATCATTATTGATAAAGAGTATGTCGAGCCGGTCGACGGGCAAGAGCTGGTCTATGGTGGGATCAAAGGGATGCTGGGTACTCTCGATCCTTATAGTGTGTTCTTGACCCCGGATGTTTACAAAGAGCTTAAGGTCGACACGGTCGGAAAATTTGGTGGAATTGGGATTGAACTGACGTTGCAAAATGGGGTGCTAACTGTCGTTACACCGATTGAAGATAGTCCTGCAGCACGAGCTGGTATCCAACCGGGGGACCGAATCCTTAAAATTAACGGTGTTTGGACCAAGGGGATGAATTTGGCAGACGCGGTTCGTCGGATGCGGGGGAGTAAAAATAGTAAAATCAATTTGACTTTGTGGCGCCAAGGGGTTGCTAAGACCTTCGATGTCACGCTGATGCGAGAAGAGATTAAGATTAAGAGTGTGAAGGTTGAAAAACCACAATCAGGAATCGGTTATGCTCGAATCACTAGTTTCCAAGAAAATACCGTGGAAGATTTGGAGAAAAATGTCTCGGCTATGATCAAAGAGTCGGCGGGATTAAAAGGGTTGATCCTCGACTTACGAAACAATCCCGGGGGATTGCTTGATCAAGCGATTAAGATCAGCGATCTTTTTCTTAAATCGGGGGTGATCGTCTCAACCCGAGGTCGAGCGGGGGAAAAAGATGTCTCCATGGCGACGGCTAATGGGCCGTTCACTAACATTCCTTTAGCTGTTCTGATTAATAAAGGATCTGCCTCAGCTGCTGAAATCGTTGCGGGGGCACTGAAAGACAACCATCGAGCAAAACTTTTTGGAATGCCGAGCTTTGGCAAAGGGAGTGTTCAAAGCGTCGTCGATTTGGGGGAAGAAACGGGTGTCAAATTAACCATTGCTCGTTATTTTACCCCTTCGGGTAAATCGATTGAGAAAACAGGAGTATCTCCAGACTATGTGGTGGAAGGTCTGCCGGAAACTGCTCCAAGTGTTCCTGAAAAAACCAAGGAAGATCCGCAGCGAAAGGCGGCATTCGAGTATTTAGTCTCTGGAAAGACCCCTCCGCCGGTGAAGATAAAAGCCGAAACCCTAGAAGAAGAATTTGCCGAGTAGGGGCAGGTGAAATAAATTTTTGGGCAAAAATTTATTTCACCTGCCCGCACGGAGCATCGCGATGTTAAATCATTTCCGCGTCACTGCTCGCGACTGCGGAATCATCAGCAAGACAATAAAAATTCCATAAAATATCAGTTGATTGATCACAAACGGCGGAAATTTTAATTGCAAAAGTTGTGAATTAGTTCGCAAGAATAAAGCCCCCAAGGCTCCGATCAATAAAACCGATCTCCCCCATTCCTTCAGCAACAACAATCCAATCCCTCCGACTAGCAGTAAGATTGTCAAAAGACTTTGTAGCCCAATATCAATATGGATCCCCTGAGAAATTAAGCTGCGCAGAATATGGAGTGCTGGCTTTGCGCTGATGAGGATCCAAAAAAGGCCGATGATGCGAAGGAGTATAGGCATGCTTAAGGTTTTAATCATGTTTCGTTGGGGATTGTAAATTTTTTTGTTGCTACCTGTGGCGAGATGAGGGAGCAATATCTTTCATGAGAATTTTAATCACCGGTTCAAGTGGTTTAGTTGGCAGCGCGTTGGTTCCTCTTCTTCAATCTCAAGGAAATGAAATTTGCCGGTTGGTTCGGCGCAAAGCGGATGCTTCTAAAAATGAAGCTTACTGGAATCCGACGGGGGGAAGCGTCGATAAGAGTGCCCTTTCCTCGTTACGTCCGGAAGCGGTGGTACATCTTGCCGGTGAAAGTATCATGGGAAGATGGACGAAGGAAAAAAAACGAAAGATCCACGATAGTCGCGTCAATGGTACTAAAGCGCTTGCCACGGCTCTCACCTATCTTGAATCACCCCCTAAAGTTTTGATCTGTGCCTCGGCTGTTGGTTACTACGGTTCACGTGACGAAGAAACACTGACGGAAGCGAGTTTTCCAGGAAGTGGATTTCTCTCCGAAGTTTGCCAGGAGTGGGAGCATGCGACAGCCCCGGCTGAGGAGAAGGGGATTCGTGTGGTGAAACTTCGCTTTGGGATCGTGCTGAGTTCGCAAGGGGGGGCGTTAAAGAAGATGCTGTTCCCGTTCAAGTTGGGGCTTGGCGGTATTTTGGGGAATGGTCAGCAGTATTTTAGTTGGGTAGCTTTAGATGATTTGGTTTCGGTGATCGATTTTGTGATCAAACAAAGCAAACTTCAAGGGGTGTTTAACCTTACGGCCCCTTATCCTGTGACCAACCGAGAGTTTACCAAGACGTTAGGAAAAACTCTGCATCGCCCCACGCTCTTTCCGATCCCTGCCTCTACCGCTCGTCTGGTTTTTGGTGAAATGGCCGATGAAATGCTGCTTTCCAGCACTAAGGCGATACCGAAGCGGCTTTTGCAAGAAGGGTATGTTTTCAAATATCCTGAGTTGAAAGGGGCGTTGGAGCATTTGTTGAAATAGCTCAAAATGCATTCTATTAATCCCATCGAACAAACTTACCGCGAACTGACCAGCTCTGGAAAAAAAATCCTCAAATTATTTTCTGGAAATCCCAGTGAGCATGGATTTCGATTTCCTTCCGAAATTCTTCAAAAGAATTATCAAAGTTATTTCTCATCCCAACATTACCAACCACATCCCAAAGGGTTAAAAATTGCCCGTGAAGCGATTTCAAAATATTATCTTTCACAGGGATGTCAGGTCGATTCAGAAAATATTCTGATTACCTCCGGATCTAGCGAATCTTTTTTCTACCTCTTTTCGCTACTGACTGAGCCGGGAGATAATCTATTGACTCCGGTTCCCTCATATCCTCTTTTTGATCATATTGCCGAATTGGCGCGGGTAGAATTACGGCATTATCCTTTGTTGGAAGAGGATGATTGGAAAGTCGATTTGAAAAGATTGCAGCAAGCGATCGATGAAAAGACCAAAGCCATCATCCTCGTTTCG
>JBGTGJ010000041.1:0-8338 GCA_041746775.1 bacterium | reverse complement strand
TGGGGAGCGGGATCTTGGTGCCAGGTTTGGGACTCATCGTTTTTTTAGCAGTGGCGACTCATAAGGCCCCAGAGGCATTTAGTCTCTCCTCCGTCTTATTGCATTCTGGGGTACAGCGAAAAAAAATCATCCTCATTCACTCCTTAATATTAGCGATGATCCCACTCGGTGGTTGTACGGCTTATCTGCTCATTCAGGAAGGGAACCTTTCGCTGATCGGAAAGGCGATCGCCTTTTCCGCCGGGACGTTTTTACATATCTCACTATCCGACCTCCTGCCTGAAGTGCATAAGCACTCCCACTCTAAATTTAAAAACCTGATCGCCTTTTTAGCAGGTCTCGTCTTGATGTGGGCCCTTGCAAACCATCTCGAAGTTCATTAATTCCTCCTCATGATTTCTGGAATTTACTCCCTTTGTGATAATACCTTGACTCCTCATCTCTCCCATTTTGAGTTGGCTCAAAGACTTTTAGCCGGAGGGGTTTCAATTCTGCAGTTGCGAATGAAGGGGGAAACCGATTTAAAAAAAATCCAAGAGATCACCTCTTCTATTTTAACACTTAAAAAGAAATATTCGTTTACCTTCATATTAAACGACTTTGTCGAAATTGCTCGAGGACTGCCAGTGGATGGAGTGCATGTTGGTCAAGATGATTTGGGTATTTCCGAAGTGAGAAAAAAAATCTCCCCCGCTCAAATCGTCGGCTACAGTTCACATTCTCTCTCTGAAGCGCAAGAAGCTGAGCGACTGGGTGTAGATTATGTTGCTTTCGGCGCGATTTTTCCAACGGCTACAAAAGGACCCAACCATCCTGTCCAGGGGATAACCAAACTTCGTGAGTTAGTAGATAGAATAAAAATCCCCATCGTTGCCATCGGAGGGATTCATCGAAACAATTTTACACAGGTGCTTGAAACGGGGGTTTCCTCCATCGCGATGATCAGTGCCCTGACGACTGCGACGAATATTTCCGAGGAGGCGAAGTGGTTCGTGCAAAAGATGCAAAAGTAGTGGCGGTGGGGGGGATCGATCCGTCGGGGCATTCGGGGGTTTTAGCGGATGGAAAGGTATTTCAATATCACAATATCGATTATCGTGTTGTTCTTACCGCGGTGACGGCGCAATCTGAGAAAAAGTTTTATGGTTGGGAGGAGGTAGAAGTCCCGTTTTTTAAAAAATCTCTCAACGGAATCGGTGATTCAGTGGATGGGATCAAAATTGGGATGTTGGCATCACAAGAGCACCTGCGAGTTTTAATGAGATGGTTCAGAATCATTTCTCCAAAATATCTTCTTTGGGATCCGGTTTTTTCCTCTTCTACGGGGGGGAAACTTTTTCGCGGAAAATTAACGCCAACGATTTTTCTAAAATTAATTGAGATGATCCATGGCTTTACCCCTAATCTTCTTGAGGCAGAATTTTTTCTGGGAAGAAAAATTAATAATCTTTCGGAAATGGAAACAGCGGCAAGAGAACTCTATAGCTTGGGAAAAGCCCCTTCCCGATTTGTTTTGCTCAAAGGGGGGCATCTTTCTAAAAAACAGGCCCCTAAAATTGTCACGGATATTTTGGTTTTTCAGAATCGCTTGATCCATCTTTCTCATCCAAGGATGGAAAACCGGCGCGGCACAGGATGCACTTTGGGCTCCGCTATTTTGTCTCATCTAGTGAAAGGGGTAAGTCCGATTGAGGCGGTGGGTCGTGGAAAGAAATATTTATTAACTAAACATCTCAACGCGCCAACGCTTTGAGTCGAAGGTTTCGATGCGGTATTGAATTTCATCGCGGTAAAGCTCTTGCAATCGCCGAGTCTGCTCTCCCACTTTTCCATCACCGATGCTCTGACCATTGATTCGCGTCAGAGGGAGAATTTCTTTAATGGAGTTCGTCAGAATCGCTTCTTGGGCGGTCGATAGATGCTCCTTGGTGATGCTTTTTTCTTGGCAAGGGATTTCATTTTTTTTGCATAACTCCAAAACGGTCTGTCGAGTGATTCCTGGAAGTGGACCATCGGAGAGTGGGGGGGTGATCCACTGGTTTCCGTCAAAGATAAAAAAATTCATGGAAGATCCCTCGACGATATTTTCCTGCCCATTCTTCAGGAGGGCTTCATCAACTCCAGAATCTTTGGCCATTCTTTGCGATAACAAATTTCTTAAATAACTGGTTGTTTTGATCTGGCATAAAATGTCGGGATTAATTTTTATCTCTTCCAAAATTTTTGCCGAGGCCCCTTCGCTATAAAGTTTTTTGGAAAGGTGGGGGAGAGGGCTTGCGAAGATAGTCAGGTTGACTTTTTCATTGGGCTCTCGAACCCCTATTTTTGCATTCTGTCGGCTGAGGGTGACCCGAAGATAGGCATCTTTGAGGTGATTGCGATAAAGTGTTTGATAGATCGCAAACTCAAGCTTGGCTCGCGAAATATCGAGATGCATTTGTAAAATTTCCATGCCACGAAAGAGTCGGGAAAGGTGCTCTTGCAAGAAAGGGATAAAACCTTGATTCGCCCTCATCGTTTCGAAAAGCCCTTCGCCGTACAGATAACTGCGATCCATCGCCCAGCTCGATATTTCTTGGTCTTGGATGAGGATGCCGTTGTGATAAATCAGGGAGTCCATGATAGGCCCTATGATAACTCGGATGGGTTAAGAGCAAAAGTTGAATATTTATCGATATTCAAAGTTTCAAAAAAGCCACGAGCTTTGTGCAGGCATTCTTCGAATTCCTTTTCTGGATCGCTGTCAGCGACGATCCCTCCGCCGGCTGAAAAAGATAACCGGGTTCCTTCCAACAGCGCCGTTCGGATTGCGATATTAAAAGAACTTTGGCCGTTAAATCCAAAATAACCTATCGAGCCGGTGTAAATTCCTCGAGGCGTTTCTTCCAGCTCGCTTAAGATCTCCATCGCCTTTTGTTTTGGAGCCCCTGTAATCGAGCCGCCAGGGAACATCTCCCAAAGAGGAGTAAAGGTAGCGGTCCCTTGTCGAATTTTCCCCGTCACTTCGGCATACAGATGATGAACTTGAGGGAGTGAATCAAGTATTTTGAGTTTTGGGACTTCGACGGATCCTGTTTCGCAAAATTTCCCTAAATCATTTCGAACCAGATCAATGATCATGAGTAGCTCTGCATTATCTTTAGGGCTGTTCCAAAGTTGCTGAGCCAGCTCTTGGTCCTCTTGCTCCGATTTTCCGCGAGGCAGCGTGCCTTTGATAGGATAGGACCGGATGAGCTCCTCATTGATTTCAAAAAGTAATTCGGGAGAGGCGGAGAGAATTTGTTGTTTTCCTAGGTTAAAGAAACACATCTGAGGAGCTGGCGAAGTAACCCTTAGTTTGAGGTAGAGAGCCGCAGGATCAAAATCCCCCTCGGCCCAAAAGCTTTGGCTGAAATTAACTTGGTAAACATCACCACGGAGGATTCGCTTTTTTATCTCGTTTATTTTTTGAAAATATTTTTTGCGACTTAGCTGGGATCCACTGTTTGTCACCGAAGTAAAAACTGGTTTACTCAAAATCGTTTGTTGAAGCAAATTAGCAATCTCTTCACAAGTTTTTTTGGCAAGGTCGCGATTGTTTTTGAAAGCTTCATCAAGTCCTAGAGAAAAAATTTTAGCTTCTCCTGTTTCGTGATTAATCAGGATTCCTGAGTCAGCGAGCATGAAATAAGCGAGAGGAAAATTTCCCCAATATTTCTTTGGTTTGATTTTGAAATGGTTCCAAAACTCGTAGCTTAGGAACCCAACCACACCACCACAAAACGGAGTTCCAGAAAACTCGGCGCGCATCGATTCAAGAATCGGCTCAAAAAATTCAAAATGATCTTGCTTGAGGAGGCGTGGCTTCATCAACACCATCGATTGCTTCGAGCGAGGATCTCCAGCAAGCGCGCTATCGAACCAACAAGCAGGGGGATTATTGGCAACTAGAGCGGCGAGTTGTTTAGGATCAGGGAGGGGGATTTTAATCATTTCAAGTGACATTGGTTTTTTAAAGAAATGAGGAAAGTCGATTAAGTAGTGAGGTCTCGATCTCTTCAGGATGTGGAGCTCTCTTTCTTGCTACCTTTTCCCACATCCAAGCTGGTTCCATGCAGAGGTATCTTGGGAAGGAGTGATCCCAATCTTGTAACCAGTTCCAAACTTTCTGGTACATCTCCATTCGAATTGTTTTAAAATAGCGCTGTTTGCCATCGGGGCTATCGATGAAGTCGGAAGAAAAAATTTTGGTATGAGGGAATCGGTTGGTCGCGATCTCTTTTAAGTTTTTATCAAAGCGAAGGCTGCCGATACTGACCCAAGCGATTCTTTTAGAGTCTAATTCTTTGGCAAGCAGCTGAATTAACTTTTCGTATTCCTCTTTCCATCCTTCAAAATAGATTAGCGGATCTAGATGGAGTCCGATGAGGTATCCGTGTTTTTGTAATTTCTTGGCTGCACCCACACGTTCTGCCAATGATGCGCATTTTAATTCCTCTTGTTCCACGATCCTTTGCGGGGCGATCGACCAACTGATCACCGTGTGTCCCTGAGGTTCTAACTCTAAAAGATTTTCAATGGTGTTTGATTTTGTTTTGAGTTCCAAAAATAGATTTGAAGTTTTCGCGAAGAAGGGAACTAAGGTTTGGCTTAAATCAGTAATATCATCCAGTGCCAGCGAGTCTGAAAGTTCTCCGGTGCCGACCCGAATCGGTTTTGGAAAATTTTGTTTCGCCAAAGTTTCCAAACCATCCAAAAAATAATCGATGTTCGTGTAAATGGTCAGTGCGGGATTGTTGCGCAGATAGCTTTGCAGGATGCAGTAGGTGCATTCCAAATGACAATTGGAAATCGGATTGAAGACATAATCATTCAGATTAATAGCATTTTTGATTTTTGGAAAAGGCTTGATCGCCTCGCCGCGATATTGGGCGAGTATCAATGTTTTTTTGGCAGGGGTGATGGGGGTCGGTTCCTTCAGCGTTTTAACCTCTTTGCAGAATTCAATAGGAACTCCCGAAAACTTTTTGAGGATGTTCTTACTTAAAGGAAGTTCCGCAACCTCCTCCTCAATTAATATTTTTTGTGGAGAAAACTTTTGCATTAGAATTCAGATAATTTTTTCCAGGCCGATTTTTTAAGAGAAAGTTTGATATTTTTTAATGTGCTGCCCAGCTCTTCTTTATTTTCAAAAGAGATCTGAAGATCGTAACGATTCCCTTCAAAATTTTGCGGAGGGATGAGTTTTACCTCCTTGGGAAGATTTAAGGATGTTACAAAGGCCTCAAATCGCTCTTCATGTTCCCGACTGACCGGATGGAGTTTTTCAGCCAGTTCATCTCGCACTTTCCTTCCCAATTTTTTCGGGTGTAACTTCCCTGGCTCGATTTTGGCGACGGTTTCGGTAAGCAATACCGAACTTTCCCGTGCCTCCTTTTTGGCCAAATCCTTCAGAATTTCCAAGATCTGCAAGGCATAATTGGTCCCCACTGGGTTTTGAATAAGCCAGGAGGTCAGCCCTTTTTGTTCCAAATTGGGAAAGGTTTTAAGACGTTGCAAGACGGCGGGGGCGTAGGAATTTTTTAAAATAACTTCAGCTTGGGGGGGCATAACATGGGGCGGTTAGCATCTTTTGAATGGTATGGAAAGCCCTAGAGAAATACGGAATGGGGAATTCAGAATGGAGAATAAATTCCCTATTAGAAGGAATAGATGTTCTGGCTTAATTTCTTAAGCTCTTGTTTTTCCTGCTTTTTCAAAGAATTTCCATAAAGGAAAATCGTGATAGCAGTGAGTATGGCAACGATGATCATGGGATAAAGCTCCTCTTTTTTAACCTCTAGAGAGCTTATCGTCGGGTTTGGGGATTTGTTGCGTACAAAATAGGGTTAGTCTTCTTTGTCTGGTTTATCTGGGCGATGTCTTTGAAGATAAATTCTCAGCCTCGCGATAAGTTTGTCCTCTACCTGTCGGACTCTCTCTCGACTCACTCCTAATTTTATTCCAATCTCTTGAAGGGTGAGAGGATGCTCGGCGAGTAGTCGTTCTTTCATAATCATTTGATCCCGAACTTTTAATGATTTTGAAAAATTTCGTAAGGTTTCTTTTAGCTGAGCTTGATAATCTTTTTCTATTACGACTTCTTCGATATTGGCTTCATTAGAAGGAAGAATATCGATAAGACTTGTATCCCCCTCTGGGCCAAATTTCGCATCTAACGATAAATCAGATTGGCGGATACGAGCGGCGGTTTCTTGGAAGACTTCCGGCGCCACTTCCAGCGCTTGAGCCAGTTGTTCGTCATTGGCTTCAAAGCCCATACTTTCCAGTCGTTCAGTTTCTTTTTGTAAGTTGGCATAGACCTTTCGCTGTTCAGGTGTAGCACCGAGCTTTACTAGTCTAAAGTTATTTAAAACAAACCTGCCGATTGAGGCCCGAATCCACCATGCAGCGTAAGTGATAAGACGGTTCCCTCTTTGGGGATCAAATTTTTTTACGGCTATTATCAGACCTAGATTTCCTTCTTGGATCAAATCGAGAAGGTGTTGTGGAGTAAAAGCGTATTCTCTCGCAACTGCCACTACATAGCGCAGGTTGGCATTCACCAATCGATGGAATGTTTTTTTGTCGCTGGTTTTTAAATAATGCTCAGTTAGTTCTATTTCTTCGGTTACTGTTAGCAAGGGATGTCGGTTGATCTCTTGAAAATATTTTTCTACCAAATTTGATCCGGGGTTGGAGGGGACAAAGTTTTTCTTGTGATCATTTTTAGGAGTTTTTGTCCCAATTTCCTTTGAACCAGTCTCCAAGAGGGAAGGGAGTTTCACTGGATTTTGAATACTAAAGAAATGATCCAGCCCTATGGTTGCGATCGTTAGCCTTCGGCCAGGGAGCGAAAGTTTCAACTGTGGAAGCAATTCAGGGTGATCGAGAAAACGGGTGAAGATTTGAGTTTGTATTCCCCACCTTTTTCCAAGATTTAAATAGGAGGGGCCTAATAACCAATTTCCTGCTTGATAGCCGAAGGTAAGACTTAGCAGAGAAGTCGTGACCTCTGTCAGCGCGATCGGGCCAGCGACCTCAGGGCGAAGTCCCATCGCCGCTTCGATTCGATGTGCACCGTAAAGTCCCCACCACATGGCAGAGTAAGGGATCATGATCTGAGTGAATCGTTGGTATCGATTGAGTTTGGGAATTCCCAACTCGTTAAAACGATGGAGCTTGAGGAACGATTGGTTTCCGATAAAACCAGAAAATTTCAACAGACCAAGAGGAATCGAGGCGAGGGCAGCTTCTTTGGTAAATTCTAACGGACTCGAAACCGATTTTTCGCCGGCCAATTTTTTTATTCCCCATCCGGCGGCAACGAACGCAGGGGATTCAAACAGCAGTGAGATTCCACCGACGGCAACTCTTGCCCCGAGACCATGGGAGAGAAATGATGGCAGGAATTGAGCGAATCCTTGTTTGAGCGCTATTTTCTTGATCGCAAAGAGACTCCCCCTTTTCCCAACCGTGGTGGCGAAAGACATCGGGAGAATTAAAGAAAGACTAAAAGTGCTTGGAAAAAAACGGGTGAAGGAATGTTCGACCTGATCTTTCAAGGAACCATAACCGTGTATCAGTTGCAGGGCTGCTTGGGATCTTTTAACCAGTTCGGTTGGAATTTTGTGAGTGGGAGAAGTCAATTGGTTGAATGTGATAGCTGCCTGTCCATTTTTTCCCTCTTTCAATTGTTCTTGGCCAAAAATGTAGAGTCTTTCTGAAAATAGTTGGGGATTAGATTCCTGAGATATCGAGACTAATCTTTCTATTTCAGCAACAGATAATCGAGAAAAAATTTGTTTTTTCTCAGATAGATCGAGCAAGAGGATCGCTTCGCGGAGGTTTGAGGCCTTCCCTAACTGAAATTGTTTTTGCAGTGGTCCACGCTGAGTATTTTCTAATTTGCTACCCAAGGAGATCAGATCAATTAATTGAGTGACAATGGGAGTTCCGAAATTAGAGGTCTCTGAAGGAGTGATATTCCGTGAAGGGGAATTAAGTTTTCTTAAATGAGTTAGTTCCATAACCTGATTTTTTACAAAGCAGGCTGGGATAGTGAAAGAATGTAGAAAAAACAATATGGAATCAGAGCATTAGCTTTGGAACTAATTCTGTTCCCACGGAACTGGAGTACGAGTCCAAATATCATAATAGTGATACAAAGCATTCTGAGTCGCTGCCTCGGCCCGTTGGTAGAGCTTTTCCATGTAGGTTTTGTCTTGGATCTGACCGTTGATCACCTGTTGATGGGCGATGACGATCGAATTTTTTAACGAACGGATCTCGTCTTGGTTGACATTAGGGTCTTCTTGAA
>JBGTGJ010000040.1:0-9466 GCA_041746775.1 bacterium | reverse complement strand
CGGTGAATTGGCGGCGCAACGATTGTTGCATCCAGTTTCATTTGATCTACCTGAACGAGAGTCGGCTCGACTGAGAAATCATTTTGCTGAATTGGAGAAGTTTGGTTTTTTGGTCGATGAGTTTGGAGAAAACTCATTTGTTCTCAAAGGTTCTCCTAATTTATTGGCTGGGTCGGATGGGATTGGATTGTTGCGCGAGTTAGTTTCCTCCCATGAGGACGAGGACGGGATGTGCTCATTACATGATCGACTCGATCATGTCTTGGCGACCATGGCATGTCATCGGCAGATTAGGGCAGGGGATCGTTTGCAACATGAAGAGATGATTTCATTATTACAAGAGTTGGAAGGGACACCGCGCTCCTACCATTGTCCGCACGGACGGCCGGTGATGATTGAGATCGAATCTCGCGAAATTGAAAAATGGTTTAAGAGGGTGGTATGAGTCAGCATCCCTCATTGATCGCAGTGGTCGGTCCCACCGCTGCTGGCAAATCGGATTTCGCTCAAGAGCTTGCTGTTCAGCACGGCGGAGAAATTATTAATATCGATAGTCAGCAGTTTTATCGTGGGTTTGATATTGGGACGGGGAAGGTTCCTCTCAATGAAAGAAAGGTGAAACATTGGTTATTAGATGTTTGTGAGCCGGGGGAGTTGATGACCGCCATGGAGTTTGTGCGGCAGGCGGAAGAGAGGATTGCTAAACTTCAATCATCCAAAAAAGTTCCTATTTTAGTCGGAGGGACCGGGCTTTACCTCAAGGGATTATTAGAAGGGCTGGATCAACTCCCGGGAAGAGATTCTGAGATTCGCAAAAGACTCCAAAATGAAATTGAGCAATATGGAATAGAAAAATTGCATCATCGATTGAGTGAAGTCGATCCAGTTAGTGCCAAGAAAATTTCTCCTCAAGATCCGGTTCGATTGATTCGTTATTTAGAAATTTTCCAAATCACCCAACAACCTCCTTCAAAATTGATGAGGCAGGAGAGACCATCCGAGCTTCGTTATTCCACCCACACTTACTGGATCTCTCCACCACGAGATTTGTTGCGAGGCAGGATTGAAGAGCGAGTAAAAAAAATGATTGCATCAGGTTGGTTAGAAGAAGTTAGGCAGCTGCTAAAAAACGGAGTTCAGATTCAAAATTTAGAAAATAAACCGATCGGCTATGCTGAATTGTCCGATGTGGTGATAGGAAAGGCGACGCTTGAGGAGGTTTTTTCGAAGATTGTGCTTCGCACTCAGCAGTACGCCAAACGACAAGAGACTTTTTTTCGAGGAATGTTGAAACATCCTGCCTATAACCAGGCCGGAAGTTATTTGGAAATCCTGACGCAACCTCTTGGAAAAACAGCCGATAATAACGAAGAGGGTTGATTTATCAAAGGGTAGCTTCTGGGTGTCTTCTAGGGAGGTAAATCATAAAAATATATTAATTTTAATGGGTTAGATGGATTTGTTTCCATCTTGGGTGAGAGGTTATGGCAGGTCCAGCGGGAAAAAAGGGAGTCAATGGGAACGGGTTAGAAACCGCAAGGGTGTGTATCGCCCCTTTGGTGACCCCCGGTGCTACCACCAGTGTATTAAATGTTTCTCCGGAGCATCAGCCGCTCTTCACTTTTGATCCTAATCATTCAAAAGCACTCAAACTCCTCAGCAAATATCCTGAAGTCAGTCAGTTTTATCGATTCGGAGATCTTTCTTCTCTCCCTTCCACACTTCCTCTTAGCAGCCTGAAAGATCAAGCGAGAGAGAAGCAAAATATTGCCTCTTATTTGTATTATGATGTGCTGTCGAATCGGTATCCGCTCATTCATGTTCTTACTGATCATTACAGTAAGGCAAAAGAGAAGATGAGTGAATATCAGCAGGTTCAGAAAGATATTTTTCAGGTCATCTCTGAATATCAACAATTGCTTCAATCAAGCACATCTTCTGAAACGGAAACCAAAATTCGAGAGCTCAAAACAAAACTGACAGGGTTACTACATCAGGCCGATCAATTGATGAGGGGGATCCGCGAAGGGTTACCTCTGTTCGAAGATATGGTTTTGGAGAACGGAAGAAGCCCCTTCATTACACTCGAGGGGGCACTCAATATCGCCAAGGGGATGGCGAGAGCTTATCAAGGAATTGCGGATCCCAAAAATCAAAATTATTTAAAAGAGATCAATGATCGTCGATTAGGTGCCAGACCCTTCGTTGAATTACTCAACGGTTATCTCCAAAGAGAATCGGGTCTTGCTTTAAAATTTGGAGTGGCGGCCTTTGATATTAATATTACGCAACTGAATAGTGTTAACGTGGGTGTTGGTAATTTGATGATCAACATTACACGCGAAGTGTTGAGTCGGCACTTTAATGGCGTACACACTCATTTTGAACAAAACCATGGTGATGGTAGTCATGCGAGAGTCTCTAATGCAGATAATACAACCTTTAGGGTGATCAACCCTGATTCTAAATTGCTAAACAATGATAAATTAGGGGAGATCGAAAGTGAAATCATTCGGTTGGCCACCCAACGAATTCTTGCCAACCCCATTTATCGAGCCGATGCAAAAATCATTGAGATTTTTGATAATCCGGACTCTGCAAAAAGATTCAAACTTAATCTCGTTGCTGGGTATGCCGATGTCAGTTTTAAACCAACAGAAGCTGACAATATTGACCTATTGATGGAGAGGGTTCGAAATGGATTTTTTGAAGCACAGGGGAGAACTCAAAAAGGAAGCAGCGATTATAAGCTGGGAATGACTACCGAAAGATTTTTTGGACTTGATTATCCTCCTTCACAAATGACCGGTATCCCTGAAGGAAGATATTTCGAACCCGCCGAGCAAAATCATAATCTTTTTCCGCAGATTCGACTTCGTCATGAGTTAAATAATCTCTTTTTACAGGCAGGAAAACAGTCAGAGACGATTTTAGAAATCCAGAAATTAATCACCCAACCTCAGGAAGCTTTTGATTTAGCTCAAGAGAATACCTTGCATCGAGAGCTGAGTGCTCAAGTTGATTCGTTAATAGAGACCTCCCAAAAATTTGATAAACAGTATGAGTTGTTGGTTTTTCGCAGCTCACATGATCTTCGCATGGTGCGACTTGTTAATCTCAAGTACATGCCGGAGCGAGTCGATTCAGTCATTCGTGCTTATGGTGGCGTCATTTTGATGCTGATTGAATTGGAAAAATTTAAAACTTTAACCAATACCTACTACGGTGGGATCAGTGACAAGTACGTACATGAAATTATCTATAAGATTCTATTAATCCTAGGTAAACATGGACTCTATTTTGCTCATAATACTAATAATGTTCCGGTCATTAAGGAAAATCCCGATACCCATAAACTCGAAATCATTATCAACCCCCAAACTGGAAAGCCATTCGAGGGAAAAACCCCTGGTGATATCTCGATGGTTTATCATCGAGGCCGCCCACTAGTTTCCGAGGTATTTTTCATGGCTCATGCTGGTGACGAATTGGCGCCAATGCTCCCACCGGTGGATGTCCTTGGGCAACCTGTTAATGAAGATAAGCTCAACGCCGTCCGGACCGACATCGTGGAAATGTTAGATCGTGATTATGGGCACATGTTGGGGCCAGAGCTTTACAAAACCCCAGATGGACGTCGTCTTCCGACGTTGATTCAGTTTAAACAATTAATTTCCGATCAAGGTTCACAAGTCAAAATTGAAGAGGAATCAGTAGGATCCAAAGAGAAAATTCTTGCAGGGGGTGGAGAGAATAAATTTACGAATCAGGCGAATGAGACATACACAAGCCCGAGAGAAAAAGAGGGGTTCACCGGTCTTTTTATCGATTATATTCCTGAAAGAGATGCAACCACAGGACTTGGTACACGATTGGTCGAGAGGTGGAGATGGGTCGAATCAGGAGTTCCTTCCCCTCAAGTTTTCCAAATGCCCCCTTTAGAGATTGCAGACCCGTCGACTATCCAAAACATCTCGATTCGTCCCCTTAAAGCTCCAAAGACAACGGATCATTTGTTGATCGAAAATGATTCTTTACGTCTTTCTTATCGAATCCCTGAACCTGTTTTTGATTTTTTTCCTCAAGCAAAAACGCCTGAATTACAAATCACCTGGGAAAAACTAACTTCGATTGGTGCAGGGATTGTCACTGCTAGGCTCAATAAGGGGGCTGACTTTCCAATCGCGTATGTGGCGACCAATGATCTTTCAAAACAAGCCAAAAAAGAGAAAAGATTGCTCAAATATTCTGTAGAGGAAATGGATCTTGAAGAACGCCGAGCCGCTTTTCCTGAAGACCATCTCTTTGACCAATCGATTTCTCAAGAGCAAACCGAAAAAGCGAAGGAATATTTTAAAAATTATGGTCGCGAAACAAAATATCCAGAAAATATAAAAGATGGTTTAAACCCAAGTCTTAAAAGTTTTTTTTTAGATCCCAACCAAGAGTTTTTTACAACGATCGATTCGCTTGATCCCGAAAAATTTAATCACCGTTTAGGGAAATCTTTATTCAAACTTTCCAAGGAAAAAAGCAGCCTCGCTTCTCAAATCCAAGAAAAGTTTGGCAAGGATGGCCCTCACGCTTGGCTGCGTGATGGTCTCATGGCGGCTAAGTTATTAATTCGTGAGCGGCTTGGTATCGATTACCGAGAATTATTTGCCAACCTTTGGGTCGCTTTGAGAATGGCGGAATTTTCTCTCGAAGGGACACCCGGTCAGGCCGCTGATATCATTTTGGAAGGGCAAAAAAAATTAGTTGAACTCTACGTCAAGCAAACGGGAGAACTTCCCCCCTTCAAATTATTTTCGGATCAAAAGATTCAAAGTTCCGGTGTTCATATTCCTCAAGAACTATATTCTTTAGGCGCTCGCTACAACATTTCTCCTGAAAAAATCCCTTATCTAGTAGCTGGTCTTAAAGCGGAAGAGTTCCGCGCTGGAGAGAATGTCTTCAAATCAGTCGACTATCAAAAATTGAGTGGCGAAGAATTTGCCAATCCTCCTTTTCTCAAAGATTTTCTTTTTAAAGAGAATTTTGGAAACCGATTAGTTTATCGTGGAGCCCCCATGGCACTTGGTGCCGGTTCCGTTTTACTCGTGGGAGGAGCTGTTTCGAAAATCGAAGAGAAACTTCGACTCAATTTCGATTTATCATCCACGACATGGCAAGGACTTCATTTTGGTGCGACTCTTTATCTTGCTCATCCTGTCACTTTGGCGATGTCGGGGCTTTATGAAACCGGCTTTAATCTCGCTTATGGTGCTACAAGGTTAAATAGTACATTAGGGGCGAAAGTCGTCAGTTCCACCTACACTGTAATTCAGCCAAATGTGATGGGGAAGATCATCCCGCAACAAGTGGCTCACATTGGTTTGCTGACTTCGAAAGATTCCTGGAAGGCTTTGGGAACTTCTGTTTTGGAAAAATGGGGGATGAATGTTTCAGGACAAAGACTGAGTACGTTTGGAAAAGGTTTATACAAAGTTCCACTGAATGCTCTCTCCACCATGGGGGCTGGTTATCTTACTTCTCATCTAGCAGACCATGTCATGAATCATGCTTTTGGTCTGCGTCAAGATAGTTCGGTTCGTAAATGGGTTGGGTTTGGTTTTTTTTGGCTTCCTGATTTTTTGAAGCATGTCGTTCTTCCTAGCCAAATTGCTAAAAGCTCTTTTTTACAAAAATTCGGAAGACGTTTTGGAAGGGTAGGAAGTTGGGTATTGCGAGCAGGTGTAGCAAATTAGCTCATTAAGTCAGTCATGGTCAAAGATGATTACGAAACTAGCGTCAATCGTCGAGTCACTGAAAAAGCCCAGGATGATTTAAGAAAAAATGGGATTCCGATTCTCAGAAATCTGTTTTTAGGACATCGCTATCTTTTTCGGAATATTCTCCCCACCGCGGATGCGATTGAAGTAGGCATTGCCAAGGATAATCCCGAGATCAAACAGCAAATTATAGAAGAAGATAAAAAGACTTCAGAAACCTTAGGCAAGGAATTGTCTCAAGGATTCATCAAATTATTAGCGACCCCCGGATATTATGATCCATTAAAAGGGGATTCTTATCGTTCCATTGATCTCACAAAATTGCGCCAAGAGATAAAACTTAACTCAGAGGAAGAAAAGATTCTGGAATCGATGAGTAAAAAGGATGAAGGGGTTGCCATTTCATTATTGAATCTTCCTGAATCAGCTCGCCACGAGCTTTTGTCGAAGATACAAATTTTTCAAATACAACAAGCATTAAAATATCTCGCCTCCGTGAGATTACCCCAAAATGATTGGGTGAGAGATCTTTTTGGCAAAGATGGAACGCTCCAAGAGGGGAAAGAAAAGGCTTTCATGGCGAGGTTGTCTCCTCAAGGAAATCCCGAAGAGCAAATTTTAGATACCCGTCAGTCGATCGTGATGTTGTCCTACCTCAATAAAGTCGCAGTGGATGGTAAAGCGCCAGGGCGTGTGATGAAAGAGGTTGGGCTCACTCAATTTAAAGAAGAAAGTGGAAAGAAAGAACCGTTTATCCCGATCTCCAATGCCTGGTTGATTTCCGTCACTTTATTTAAAGGGTATGCCTATCACACGAAAAATCCTCAATTGATTGCGCGTGCGGAAGCACTTGCGAACGAAGCGTATGCGAACTACTCCATTCTTTCGGCTGAAAAGAGAATAAAATACAAAAAAGCGGTCGATTGTCTCATGGTACCGATCCAATCCTCCTACGATCCTGTCTCGGATCAGCCTAAAACCGGTTTCGGTGGTTAGTTTTTTCGTTAGTTTTTCTTGACAGTCGAAAGTCCATGAGTATGATGCGCGCGCCTACGGGCGAGGAAATCCAATTCATGGCGCAAGAATCTACTATTCCCGGTTCACAACGAGTTGCTCCACAAAAAGCAAAGGATAATCTTTGGACGCGGCGAAACTTTTTAGGTTTCGCGGCTTGGGGGGCATTCGGTGCTTTTGTGACGGCGTTACTTCTTTCCTTTTTAAGATATCTTTATCCACGGGTTTTGTTCGAACCATCTCCTGTATTTAGAGCAGGACGCCCTGAAGAATATATTATCGGAGATGTTTCCGAAAAATACATTGAGACACAAAGAGTTTGGTTAGTTCGAGAAAAAGAGGGGATGTATGCCTTGCTGGCCATCTGTACTCATTTGGGTTGCACACCACGGTGGTTGAAAACCGATAGTAAGTTTAAATGCCCTTGCCATGGTTCGGGTTTCAAAATGTCAGGAATTAATTTTGAAGGGCCTGCTCCACGTCCATTAGAGCGATTAGCCATAGCCCTTAATCCTGAGGGGTTGATTACCGTCGATAAGTCGAAGTCCTTCCGATATGAGAAGGGGCAGTGGGAAGATCCTGAAGCATTTTTGAAGTTAGCGTAAAACAAGCAATCAGCATTCATCGGTCAGCTATCAGCTTGATAATCAAAAAGCTGACAGCTGATGGCTGACAGCCGAAAGCTATCTAAAAATGAAAGAAAAAGTTAAAGAAATTCAAGAAACCGTTGTTAAAAGTCCTGTCTGGAAATCGGTATTCCGTCATGGTTACGCCGATACCCCTCGAAACCGGATTTTGATGATCGCAAGCAACGTTTTCCTCCACCTTCATCCTTCCAAATTAAGAAGACATGGTTTGACATTAAGATATACCTGGTGCGCTGGGGGATTAACCTTCTTCTTTTTCCTCGTGACCGTAGTAACCGGAGTTCTCTTGATGTTCTATTATCGTCCGGTTGCCGAATATGCTTATAACGACATGAAATATCTTCAGTTTGATATTCCCTTCGGAATGATCACCCGAAATATGCATCGTTGGGCGGCGCATGCGATGGTCATTATGGTCATGTTGCATATGTTTCGAGTCTTTATGACCGGTTCTTATAAGCCGCCACGTGAATTCAATTGGGTGATTGGAGTTCTGCTTCTCACTCTTACTTTATTACTTTCCTTCACCGGATATTTGCTTCCCTGGGATCAGCTTTCTATTTGGGCAGTCACCGTCGGTACTAATATGGCGCGTGCAACCCCCTTACTTGGTAACGAAGGACCACTCGCCGAACAGGTGAATAAGCTTACCGGTGTCGTGACGCCACGTTACGATGCTCGAAGTTTGCTGACGGCAGGGACGGTGGTAGGAGCTCCCACTTTATTAAGATTTTATGTGTTGCATTGTATCTTTATTCCAATCGTCGCCGCATTGCTCATGATTGTTCACTTCTGGCGTGTGAGAAAAGACGGCGGCATCTCAGGACCGATGTAAGAGAAAATTATGGCAGAGATACTTGAAAAATCCGCAGATGTTCCTGAAGTCATCGATCCCAAGACCGATAAGGTCCACACTTGGCCACACTTGGTGAGAGCTGAGTTTATCTGTGGGCTTTTGGCGACCTTGGTGCTTATCATTTGGTCCATTTTTATCGACGCCCCTCTTGAAGAGCCAGCTAATCCGACCGAAACTCCTAATCCCTCCAAGGCCCCGTGGTACTTTCTGGGTCTACAAGAAATGTTGGTCTACTTCGATCCTTGGATGGCGGGGGTGGTACTGCCGTCACTTATTATTGTCGGGCTCATGGTCATCCCTTATATAGATATCAATCCTAAGGGGAATGGTTACTACACTTTTAAAGAAAGAAAATTTGCTGTTTCAACCTTTTGCTTTGGTTTTCTCATCCTTTGGGTCTCGTTGATTATCGTCGGAGTTTTCCTACGCGGGCCTGGTTGGAACTTTTTTGCTCCGTGGCAAGAATGGGACCCACATAAAGTGGTCGCTTTAACCAATATCGACCTTAATATTTTATTAGCTAACATGTTTGGGCTCGATATTTTGCGAAACGTTTTCGTCCAATTATTTTTTGGATTGGGTTTGATCGGTCTTTATTATTTTTCAGCGGTGATATTTTGGAAAATGAAAGCAGGAAAATCGGAATTTCTTCAAGAGTTAGGTGTCGTCCGATACGGGCTTACCGCCTTTCTGTTTTTAACGATGATGGCTTTGCCTATCAAAATGCTGCTCCGTTGGACCTTTAATATCAAATACATTGTAACAATCCCCTGGATTAACTTGAACATTTAAGGTGGTTATGGCGCTCGCGGGACGTGAAAAATCGATGAGTTTTGTGTGGTTTCTTCTGGCTTCAGTGGTGGTGGTCATCACCTTGATTTTTGTCTATGACGAAGCGATCGGGAGAAGAACCTGGAAAAAATATGCTGCGGAATGGGAAGCGCTAGAAGAGAAAAGAATTAATACCGCGATGGTCGATGCGCGAAAAGAGATTGACCAAAAGAAATTAAAAGAAATTCAGCTACAAAAAGAAAAAGCCCGCCTAGTATTAGAAAGTCCTGAATTTGAAAAAGCCAAAGAAGACGAAAAAGCGAAAAAAATCGCCTTAGACAAAGCCAATCAAAATCTCCAATTCGCCAAAGCGGACCTCGATGAAATTTTTTATCAATGGAAACATG
>JBGTGJ010000039.1:0-7282 GCA_041746775.1 bacterium | reverse complement strand
AAATTCGATGTTCGATTGGAAATTTTATGCGTCTACCCTACACCGACAACACCAACCCACTCTACTTTCAGAGCTTCAAGCCGTGGCAAACAGTCTCCCGTAAGGAGTGGGACGATTGGAAGTGGCAGATTCGTCATAGCGTGACGACGGTGGATCAGCTTGCCGAGCTGATTCCGTTATCCGATGAGGAGAAGGAACAGGTCCGCTCTACCTTCAAAAAATATAAATTTGCTGCGACCCCTTATTATCTCTCCTTGATCGATCCAAAAAATCCGGAGTGTCCGATTCGACTCCAATGTATCCCTTCTTCCGAAGAATTAAATGTCCAGCCAGAAGAGATGGGGGATCCGCTGGCCGAGGATGAGGATATGGCGGTTCCGAACGTTGTTCATCGATATCCCGACCGAGTGCTGGTGACTCTGACGAGTGCTTGCGCCATGTATTGTCGTTTCTGCACGCGACGACGATTTGTGCTCGATAAAGGGGGGCATAAGCATCCCAACGAGATTGATATCATTGTCGACTATGTCGATTCACACCCTGAGATTAGAGATGTGATTGTCTCCGGTGGAGATTCTCTGATGATGGGGGAGGCGGCGTTCATGGAATTGTTACGGAGGTTGCGGGGGATTTCGCATGTCGAAATTATCCGGGTGGCGAGCAAGTTCCCTTGTGTTTTCCCGATGCGGATTACGCAAGAGATGGTTGATCAATTAAAAAAGTTTAAGCCACTCTACTTCATGACTCACTTCAATCATCCCTATGAAATCACCCCCGAGGCGGAGAGTGCGTGTGACCGAATTGTGGAAGCTGGAATACCGATGATGAATCAGGCGGTCTTACTTCGGAAAATTAACAGTGACCCGATCATCTTAAAAAAATTATTCCATGAATTGCTGAAAATTCGAGTGAAGCCCTATTATCTTTATCAATGCGACTTAAGCGAAGGGATTGGTCATTTCCGAACGCCGGTGGAAAAGGGGATCGAGATCGTCGAATCGCTCCGCGGACACACCAGTGGGCTCGCGGTTCCAGAATTTGTGATCGATGTCCCTGGCGGTGGTGGAAAAATCCCTATTTCTCCTCAATATATGATCAGCCAGTCCGATACCAAGGTGGTGGTTCGCAATTACGAAGGGGTGATTGCCACCTATCCCCAACCCCAACTTCACGATTGTACT
This sequence comes from bacterium, assembly GCA_041746775.1. Classification (GTDB taxonomy): domain Bacteria; phylum UBA10199; class UBA10199; order DSSB01; family DSSB01; genus JBGTGJ01. Next base: position 6,101 of record JBGTGJ010000039.1, on the reverse strand, counting down.
TGCTCTACGACGAAAGTTATTGAAGAAAGCATGTCTTCCCCTCAAGAGAGGGGGCCGGCGGGGCTGCTCCACGAAAAAACTGCCGAGAAACCCAAGACCATTTCTAAGATCGCTTAATACGAGACAAATCGAACATCGAACATAGAACATCGGTTTTCTTAAACGATGTTCGATATTCGAAATTCGATGTTCGATTCTTTATGACCAAACTCAACCTAGACCGAGACCGCATTGACCAATGTCGAGAACTTGCCGAACAGATCGTTGGGCCGGTGCTTACCCAAGTTCATCGTCATAGTACCACTTCTATCGAGCGCTGTGTGTTGCGTCTGTTAGGAGTGGAAGGGGCATTGGAGGAAAAAAAATCAAAGGATGTTTCACAAGGGAGTTTCCCCTTAGTCAATGAGCTGATGGAAAAATTGGGGAAAGAGGGATTAAACTGCGGTGCCGGTTATTGGTTTGGTTTAGGATTGGCCCATCATCCCCGGTTAACTCCGGTCGCCCTGGCGCGAAAAATCGTTTCAGGAGAGATTGATCCTTTCAAACTCGGTTCTCTGCCGATCTCACAAATTGATCAAGCTTGTCGTCCTCATTTGATCAAGGTGCTCTCCAAGATCCGAGCGATCAAACAAAAAAGAATTAAAAAACCGTCCTGGGGATCCTTCAACCAACCGCTCAAATACATTATCGTCGCCACCGGGAATATCCATGAGGATATTCGTCAGGCAGAATCGGCAGCCGAAATGGGGGCAGATATTATTGCGGTAATCCGTTCCACCGCACAGAGTTTGCTTGATTATGTGCCGGAAGGGGAGACGACCGAAGGGTTTGGCGGGACGTATGCGACGCAGGCGAATTTCCGCTTGATGCGAGAGGCACTCGATGAGGTTGAGAAAAAATTAAAGCGGCGCATTGGGTTGACCAATTATTCCTCAGGGCTTTGCATGGCCGAGATTGCGGTGCTTGGGGCGTTAGAAGGGGTCGATTATCTACTCAATGATGCGATGTATGGGATTTTGTTTCGCGACATCAATATGAAGCGAAATTTTATTGATCAGCATTTCTCAAGACAAATTTGTGCGTTGAGCGGAGTGATCATTCAAACCGGTGAAGACAATTATCTTACCACCGCTGAGTCTCATAAATATTGGTATCAGGTGCTGACGAGTCACTTCATCAATTCCGAATTTGCCCGACAAGCGGGGATTTCAGAACAAGGAATTGCACTCGGGCACGCCCACGAGATCGACCCTGCTGTGGAAGATAGCCTGTTGTATGAATGGGCCCAGGCGCAACTTGTGCGGGAAGTCTTTCCCAAATCCCCTATCAAGTACATGCCTCCAACCAAGCATAAAAGTGGAGATATCTTTTTTAGTTACCTTTATGACGGGATCTTCAATTTAGCTGGGACACTCACCTCTCAAAGTATCCAATTGTTGGGGATGCACACCGAGGCGATTCATAATCCTTTCGTTCAAGATCGATTCTTAAGTTTGAAAAATGCCAATTATGTTTTCCGCGCTGCCAAAAGTATTCGAGATGAAATCTCTTTTCAGCCCAATGGAAAGATTGTGCGACGGGCCCGTCAGGTGTTGGAAGATGCCTGGGAACTGCTCAAAAAAGTCAAGATGCGCGGCCTGCTTCGTTCCATTGAAGAAGGGGCGTTTGCCAATGTGCGACGGCATCAATCCGAGGGGAAGGGATTAGATGGGGTTTTTGAGAAGGGGAGAGATTATTTTAATCCGGTCGAACAGATTTTTCGTTCGCGATCTTTGGATATCGGAGAAGAGCCAGAGCGAACGAAGAAAAGAGAAGAGGATTATCGTTTTGCCTCACGTACTCCTAAAAAACGAGCTCCGCGAAAACCTCCGATGAAAAAGCCGGAAGGATTTCGAAAAGAACGAAGACGACCATTGCCAACGTCGCAGGCTGGGGAAAATCCTGCAGAAACACCACCACCTCAAGAAATGATACAAGAAGAAGTGAAAGTTGAAGAGGTGATTTTGTTGCCACCTCCGCAGAGTGAAAATTCCGGAAATAAGGAAGGGAATGATTAGATAAAATGGATCCCTGTTTTCACAGGGATGACAATATAAAGAATAAGAAGCTATATCTCTAAAATGTCATCCCTGTGAAAACAGGGATCCATTGTCTACAAATAGAAAAAGTTCCTTTAACGAAAAATAGCTATGATCACAAACTGGTTTCACAAAAAAACAGACAAAATTGACCTCAAAAAACTTTCCCCGTACGGTGACCGACTCGGGGATGGGGCAATGCAGCTCAGTTTCACCTTGCCGGTAGAAAATTCTGCCACTGCGAAAGAGGCGGCGCGGCAATATGTTGAGAAGTTGGGGTTTGGGGATGTTCATGTGGCGACTGCCGAAGCGATGGGGGCTGGGTTCACTTTTTTTGTGGTGTTTGGGCATTGCAAAAAGACGATCGATTTTTCCAAAGTAAAAGTCGCTAAAGTCGCCTATGAAAAAATGGATTATGACCAGCTCATGAAATTTGCCAATGAGCATATCGAAAAACGTTTGGTCGTCCTCGGAGCTACCACTGGGTTTGATGCTCATACCGTTGGGTTAGACGCCATCCTCAACATGAAGGGGTATATGGGGGACCCGGGGCTAGAACGTTATCCTTTTTTCCAAGTTATCAATCTCCGTTCTCAAGTCAGCAACGCCGAGTTAATTCAAAAGGCGATTCAACATCGCGCCGATGTTCTCCTCGTGAGTAAACTCGTGACGCAACGTAATCAGCATATTACCGATCTCAAAGAGCTGATGAAACTTCTCAAGCAAAACAAAGAGCTTTCTAATTCTCTCCTCAAAATCATTGGTGGTCCAAAGATCACTCACGCCGAAGCGACTAAGCTGGGCTACGATGCCGGATTTGGGCCGGGGACGATGCCGAGTGAGGTGGCGGGGTTTATTTTGCAGGAATTTGTGAAGAGAAAATAATTCCGCATTTGCCTGACGATTTCTTCCTGTTAAACTTATCAGTATGAAAAAGAGAGTTTTTCACGTTGTTCACCGAGTGAGGATGAATGCGTCCGACGCTCATTATTCCGGTGGTTTGGTGGATGGTGCGCATCTTCTGAAACTGTTCGGCGATGTTGCGACCGAATTGCTCATTCGGGCCGATGGTCAAGAAGGGCTATTTCGAGCTTACGAATTAGTTGATTTTTTAGCACCGGTTTATGCGGGGGATTTTTTGGAGGTGGAGGGGAGAATAATACGGTTTGGGAATACCTCGAGAAAGATGGAGTTTGTGGCGAAGAAGGTGATTGCTTCTTCGCGGAAAGAGGATGGGGTGGCGGAGGTGTTGAAGAAACCGATCGTGGTTTGTCAGGCGGTGGGGACGTGTGTGGTGAAAAAGGGGAAGTAGGGAATGAACTCAAGTTCAAATCAACTGGTCATTACTTGTGCTTTGGTTGGCGCAGAATTGACCCGAGAAATCGCACCTCATCTTCCGCTTACTCCTAAAGAGATTGCTGAGTCTGGAATTCAAGCGGTTCATGCAGGGGCTTCTATCCTTCATCTTCATGTTCGGGATTCTGAGGGAAAACCGACGTTAGACGAACAGATTATCCGAGAAGTGATTCAAAAAATTCGAAAAGAGGTCGATCCGATCCTCCAAGTTTCGACAGGAGGTGCGATTGGAGATACCGAGGCCGACCGGCATCGCCCCCTCCAATGCGGCGCTGAAATGGCGTCGCTCACGACGGGGTCGATCAATTTTGGCAATGAAGTATTTTTGAATCCAATTCCTCTTGTCGAAGGATTGGCGAAAGAGATGTTACAAAAAGGGATCAAGCCGGAAATCGAAGTATTTGATGTCTCCATGCTAGAGCAAGGGATTCGCTTGATCGAAAAAGGATTGATTCAACCTCCTGCCCATTTTCAATTTGTTCTGGGAGTTCCCGGTGCACTCGCAGCAACCGAGCGGAATTTGCGCTTTCTTGTTGAAGGGCTGCCTGCAAATTCCACCTGGACCATTGCAGCGATCGGGCGACACCAATTCCCCATCGCCGAGTTAGCAATGAAGATGGGTGGACATGTGCGCGTCGGTATGGAAGATAATATTTATCTTGAAAAGGGGACGTTGGCGAAGTCGAATGCGGAGCTTGTTCAGAAAATAGTTTGTATGGCTTCGGAAGTTGGGCGGCCTATTGCGACTTCAAAAGAAGCGAGAGAGATTTTAAAATGCCAGGCATCGGAATTGTCCTAAATCCACACAGTAAGCAGCATAAAAAAGATCCCGATAAGATTAAGCGGTTGGGATTTATCGTCGGAGACCGAGGTAGTTGTCAGGCGACCGATGATCTCTCCGATCTCCGTCGTGTTGCGGAACAATTCAAAACTCGTGATATCGATATTCTCGCGATTGGGGGAGGGGATGGGACGAACCACGTTACCTTGACTAATTTCATCGAAGTTTACGGAGAGAAGCCACTCCCCAAGGTGACCTTCCTGCGCGGTGGTACGATGAATACGCTAGCGAATGCCTGTCATATCAAAGGGGCGCCGGAGAAAATCCTCAGTAATCTCATTTATAAATATCATGAAGATGAACCGTTTGAAGAAACAGAGATGGATCTGATGAATATCAATGGAAAGTACGGATTCATCTTTGGCTGCGGGGTTATCTATAAATTTATGCAGGCTTATTATGAAGGGACACCACCGTCTCCTCCGAAGGCAACTTACACATTAACCCGTGCTATTTTTTCAGCGATCACCAATGGAAATTTTGCTCGTGAGATGTTTGCGAGATTTGATGCCGATGTTTCTATCGACGGAAAGAAATTACCGTTTGCCAATTGGTCCGCCCTCTTTTCAGGATCGATTCCAATCCTGGGGCTTAAATTTAGAATCTTTCACTATGCCAACGAACCAAGAAAATTCCACTCGATTGGATTTTCGCTTCCCCCTCGAAATGTCCTCAAGCATGTTCCGCGAATGTTTATGGGACAGCCTTCCCGTTCTCCCGATTTAATCGAGATGCCAGCTCAAGAGATGAAGATCGAGCTGGCGGAACCACTCCCTTATATTATTGATGGAGACCGACTTCCGCCGGCCTCCACCATTGATGTTAAGATTGGTCCGCGTCTGAAGATATTAGTAGGGTAGGTGCAATTCATGATTGCACCTACAGATCACGGGGTCAGCGAAGATGAAAAAATCTCGCTCAAATTACTCCGCAAAAATACCTCCAGCTCTTGATAAGAAAGCGCGGCTAACGTGTCGCTAAAGAGAAATCCTCTTTGATAACTATCGTAAGAGTCGACCTGATTTGGTTTTGAGATCTTTCCGTTCGAAAGAAGTTTTTTGTTCGCCTGATCCACTGAAAAGAGAGCGATCGCTGTTCCCGAATCGGAACTGAATGGAACGGCGAAGGTGGCCGAACTTTCCTCTTTTCCCAGCGCACGATAATCGTAAAAAACTGGTGTGTAGGCATATTCGCCGTTGGGGCTTAGCAAGAGTTGATCAGCCAGCGTGGGTTGGATTGGGTTGGAGATGTCAAAGAGATTTGCCACAATCGAGCCAGATTGAGCCCCTTGTCCGATTCCTAACATCAGATTTTCGCCGACCGCTTCGAGGTGAAAACTCACTCCGGCAATTTCCAACTCCCCTAATTTTTTAATGTTCGCAGGATCTTCAACATCAAAGCAGGTCAGTGGGTCGATCCGCAGAAAGGTGATGATGCAACCCAGGTTTCCGGAAAATCTCGCCGAGTAAGGAACCTCATCCGATTCGAACGGCCCTTCTCGGTCTTGTAATCCAAGCTTACCCCCTTCTTGTCGGAAGGTACTGAGATAATTTCCTGTCTCCAGAGTCGCTTGAGCTTTCGAGTCGCTGCTTGAAACAAACGTGACTCCACCGTCTCCTTCGACGCCACAGGCTAAACAAATCCCGCTATTGTTTTGTTGATGATGGAATACCCGCACGGTTCCATTTTTCTCATCAATAAAAAATTGATTGAGAATATCTCCTGGGACTGCGGTTGAAGCGCTTAAGTTCAACACCGAGCTATCAGAGTGAAGGTCGAATTGATAAAGTTCGGTCGTCGTATCTAAATTGACATTGGTATTTTGC
>JBGTGJ010000038.1:0-3642 GCA_041746775.1 bacterium | reverse complement strand
ACCAACCATTGAACCGGATGATTTAAATTTGAACATTGAGCAGACCCTTCGTGTTGAGCAGGTCGATCTCAACCAAATGCCTACTGACTCCTCCGTCAAATCGAAAATCCGTGGTGAAGAGGTGCAAAAATTATCGGAGCTATTGCTGAAAGCGAAAGGAAATATTACGGAGGCTGCGAGGTTATCCGGGATTCCGCGAACCACCCTGTTTCATCGCCTAAGAAAATATCACATCATCTAAAAACCAAACCAGACTAGTCATTAAAATCAAAATAAGGTAGCCGCTCCCCATGAAAAAAACTTTTGTCAATGAACTCAAAGAAGGATCGATCGTCACTGGCCCTTTCCTCTGCACCCACAAGTCTTTGCTGTTCGGAAAAAATAACAAATCCTACATCAATCTCAAACTCGCCGACAAAACCGGGATGATTGAGACTCGGATTTGGGAGAATGCCGAGACCCTTTCATCAAATTTTGATAAAAATGATTATGTTCAGATCGAAGGAAAAGTTGTTTATTACCAAGATCATCTTCAGTTGAATGTCTTCGAGATTCAAAAGCTCGATCCAACGCAGTTTTCTCCCAGTGATTATCTTCCGAGTTCTACCAAAGATATTCCGCAAATGTATCGTGAACTTTTAGAGCTCTGTCAGCAGGAGATGAAAAATGTGTGGATCAAACAACTGATCTTAGCAATTCTCGAAGATCCGCAATACCAAGCCCCCTTCCAAAAAGCCCCTGCCGCCAAAACTAATCATCACGCCTGGATAGGCGGACTTTTGGAACATGTCCTGGGGCTATGCAAACTAGCGAAGTCGGTCTTAGTTCACTACCCACAAATCAATCCTGACCTCGTTTACGCCGGCCTCATTATGCACGACTTTGGAAAGGTCGAGGAAATGGATGCGGATAGGTCGTTTGAATATACTGACAAAGGGAGATTGATTGGTCATCTCATTATCGGGGTCGAGATCCTGATAAAAAAAGCCGCGGAGATTCCCAACTTCCCTCCCAAAATACTGGAACATATTGAACATATCGTGCTGAGCCATCATGGTCGATTGGAATATGGATCTCCCAAGCGACCGAAGACTCTAGAAGCGATTGTGGTTCATTATTTGGATGACATGGATTCGAAGATCCAAGGCTTCATCGACTTAGTCGCACGTGAAAAGGGAGATGGAGATTGGACCTCCCACAATAATCGCCTCTTCGAACGACCTCTCTACAAAAATACCCAGAGAGATCTTGAAGGGCTCTCTCCAACTTCGAAAGAACAAAAGGAACATGTCGTTGCCACTCCGAAAGCCAAAGAGGAATCCAAGAAAAACTCAAAAAAACCACTCACCAGCTCTCTCGGGGAAATCCTGCAACAATCGATCACCGAAAAGAACCATTCTTAACCAAAAATTACTTCAACAAACTTGACTAAACCTTGAGAAAGACCTAGTCCGGCTTGATTCTTTTTAACTTTTTTTCTCCGAAATTTGGAGGGTGTCACTATGGAAGCTATCATCGAAAACGAAGCACTCCGCCCGAAAGCAGAAATTAAAACTCCTGTCATTCGTGGAAAAAAGCGTAAGTTTTGGAAAGACTATGTCCTTCCCAAAGCCGCTTTTCTCGTCCGTGGTTTTCCGAATAAAGCGATCGTCTCCATCGACGTCACCAATAAATGCAACATCCGCTGCAAACACTGCTACTTTTTTGCTTATGAGCAAGACAAAGAACTTAAACCGGATGAATGGCTCGCTAAATTAGAAGAATTGAAAAAAGACGGTTTCCCTTTCCGCAGCGCCACCTGGGTTGGTGGAGAACCTTTACTACGAAAAGAGCTCATCGAAATCGGTAAAAAATATTTCATGTTCAATATCGTCGTGACCAATGGCACCCATTCCCTTCCTCATTGGAAAGATGTCATGTTTCACATCTCAGTTGATGGAACCGAAACCTACCATGACGATATCCGCGGCAATGGAGTTTACCAAAAAATTATCAAGAATGTGGGAGAAGCCCCTGACGGATTAGATATCTCACTTGCCTGTTGTCTTAACCAACGAAACAAGGTCTGCATGGAGGCCCTGTTGGCCGAATGGTATCCCAATCCCAAAGTGAAACATATCCTGTTTGATTTCTTTACCCCCGTCAAAGGGGTGAAACATGACCTCTTTATTCCGTTTGAAGAACAAGAAAAGATCATCGATCGCATTATCGAACTGAAACGAAGCACCTATGGTGATTTCATCGGAGTCAGCGAGCGTGTATTGAATCTGATGCGAAAGAGTGAACGGAAAAAGGCGATCGGCAGCAATTGCATCTTCTTGCAAAAAGGGCACGCCTTTGACCCACTCGGAAATAAAAAAGCTCAATGCATGATGGGGCCGGATGCCGATTGTGATCGATGTGGTTGCATCGTCCCATTCTACTTAAAGCAACGGACTGAGAGAAAATATATCCTCCAGGAAGTATGGGGAGATGTGAAAGATTTGGTACTAGGAACGAAGAAAAATCCTCATCTACCTCCTCCTCCACCGATGCAAGATCACACGCTCGAAGCATGAACTCCGAACTTCTCGAACTAACTCAAAAACTGTTCGGCAGTTCCCAAAAAGTCAGCAAGCTCGACAAGCTTTTTGGCGAGGCCTCTTACCGAGTTTATTATCGCGTTTCGACCGAGGCTGGTAAAACATACATCCTCATGCAACTCCCTCCGGGCAAATCGAGTGTTTCGGAGGAAATCACTAATTATCAAGGTCCTCAAGACCAACTCCCTTTTCTCAACATCGCTCAGTATCTCCACAAATACCAATTACCCGCCCCCCAAGTGATTCAGTCCGATTTAGGAAATGGGCTGATTTTATTGCAAGATCTTGGCGGGAAGAGTTTTGAAAAGTTGGTGAAGGAATCGAATGAGTCGATGACTCTTTTCTTCTACAAGCAAGCGATCGATCTATTGCTTCAACTTCAGCAGACCGGAGAAAAACATCGCGATCAAGATTGCATTGCGTTCCATCGCAGTTTTGATCGCACGCTCTTACTTTGGGAGTTCGAACATTTTCTAGAATGGGGGATCGAAGATCGGTTTGAGCTGAAGATTCCCGAAGCCGAACGAAAAGAGATGATGGGGTTTGGAAATCAACTCGTCGATGAAATTATTAAAATTCCACTCACGCTTACCCACCGAGATTTTCAAAGTCGGAACTTAATGCTCTGGGAATATCAATTCTACATGATCGATTTTCAGGATGCATTGCAAGGGCCGATCCCTTACGACCTGGTGGCATTGCTTCGAGATTCTTACATCGCCCTTCCCGAAGCAACGGCAGAACAGCTTATCGACTATTATTTGGAAGGAAGAAAAAAGGTTGGGCTGCCTGTCTTGCAAAAAGAATTATTTATTAAAGATTTTTATCGTGTGACCTTGCAAAGAAAACTCAAAGACTCGGGACGATTTCAATTCATTTTAAAAAAGAAAAATAATCCAAACTTTCTTCCGTATGTTCCGACGTCATTGAGCTATGTGTATCATGCATTTTCTATGTTGCCGGAGTATCAAGAATTACATCTGTTATTCGAGAAATACGTTCCAGAACTAAAGACGGGCGGGTGAAGTTTTGTTTTTTTTCGCTCCGTCAAAGAAGCCCA
>JBGTGJ010000037.1:0-10762 GCA_041746775.1 bacterium | reverse complement strand
GTCGGGCAGGTGAAATTTATATTTTTGAAAAAATATAAATTTCACCTGCCCCTACGGATTAAATTTACAAACAACAAAAATCCAAAAAATCCACTCGCATAGTAACCCCATTCGTAATGGGGAATGGAGTTTTTTTGCAAGATGTAACCAAGATTCAGGCCTCCTAATCCCAGCAAGGTGTAGCTCAGTCGATTCACCGAATGACTGATCGTTTGGGCATCTCGTTTGGAATGTTTGGAGGCAATCGCGATCTCCCCTTGATTCAAATGCCGCAATGTCTTGTGTAATTCCGTGGGGAGTTTGATGTAACTCAGCAACACCTCTTTCACCGCTTCCACCACTAGATCGGCGAAGGTACGATTCTTTCCCAATACAAAGGTTTCCGCATACGGGATGATGATGGTGAACGGATCCAATTGAGGATCAAGGTGAGTGGTCAGGCCGGCCAAGAGAATCAGTGCACGTTCCAACAACGCCCAATCTTTCGGAACATTAAAAGTGTTGAGCAGATCCCGAAACGAGATATCTAATTTGCGAAACTCAACCAACTGTTCCAAACTTTGGATCTGATCAAACTTCATCTTTTGAATATCTTCAATCTTGATATCTTTCAGCCGTTCATAAAAAAATTCGACGATCTTATCAAAGACCTCTTCATCCTGGGTCTTCGAGATGAACCCCATCTCCTTCATCGCGTGGCTGATAATCAGATTGTCTCGTTTGATGATACCGTCGATGAACTTCGCGATCCCTTTGCGCATCGGTTCAGAAATTCGAGCGACGGCACCGAAGTCCATCATAATTATCTTCGGAATTACCTGGTCGGTTCGCTCCTTTTTTAAGCTGCCACCTTCCCCCTCACCCCGGCCCCCTTCGACTCCGCTCAGGACAGGCTCTCCCTCGAGGGGAGAGGGAGAAGAGGCTTGAACCAGGAAATTTCCCGGATGTGGGTCGGCGTGATAAACACCGTCGATAAAGATCTGTTTGCAGTAGGCGTGGATGATGTTTTTGGCGACTTCTCCAGGTTCCACCCCCAGCTCTTTGAGTCCATCAAGTTTACTGATCTTGACCCCCTCCATAAATTCCAGCGCTAGGACCCGAGAGGTGGAAAACTCCCAATGAATTTTGGGAAAGAGAAGATTGGGATTGTCCGAGAGATTTTTGGCAATCAGTTCGAGATTTTTCCCTTCGTTTTTAAAATCCAATTCTTCCAACAATACTTCTCGAACCTCTTGATAGATTTTTTTGAGTCCGTATTGGGGGAAGATTAGGTTCAAGAATCCAAAAATTCGCTTCAAAGTTTTAAGATCGATTCGAACAATCTCTTCGATGTCAGGGTATTGCACTTTGACGGCAAGTTTCTGTCCTGTGCTCGAATAAGCGACATGGACTTGACCCAGCGAGGCACTGGCGATCGGTACCTTATCGAATTTCTGAAAGATTTTTTCGGGGGGTTGCTGAAATTCTTCGATTAATCGTTCCTCGATCTCCGCATAGCTAGCCGGGGGGACGGAGTCTTGTAATCCTTCTAATTCCTGCGTGAACGGCCTGGGAAGGAATTGGGTCATGATGCTGATCATCTGCCCCACTTTGATGAAGAGCCCTTTGAGTTCTAAAATGTTTTTTTTGATCTGTTGGGCAGTCTGGAGATGGATTCTTTCTTTTTTGGATTCTAGCCGTTTTTTCCCAAAGATTTTGCTCATCCAAAACAGGTTGAAATATCGAAACAAAATGATGGCGGTAAGCCAATAAATCTTGAGGAAGCGGAATTGGCTTGGACCTTTCTTTTTCTCCGGCATGGCGCACATTAATTCTTTTCCCCCCTTGCCTGCCACCACTATTTTTCATAAGGTGGCCTTATCATGAAAATCCACGTTCCCAGTATTCCCCTCGATGGGAAGTCCTTTGAATTTGATCAAGCCACCCCCTGGTTTCGGGGGATTTTTTATCAGCGATTTTCGGATATTTTTCCAAAAGAGGGGAGGGCATTTATAAAAGCAAACCTTCAGAGAACTAGCCAAAATGTCACCTTCACGGGGCAGGTCACCGCTTCACTTCTTCCCACTTGTTCTCGTTGTGGGGTGGAGTTTTCGATGCAGCTTGATTTCCCCTTTTTAAGAAATCTGGCCCCGTTCTTTCCCAAGCCGGAAGGAAATTTAAATAAAGAAGAAGAGATTGAATTATCGGTAGATGATTTGGAATTTAGTTTTTACCATCATGAAGAGATCGATCTGGCTGAGATTATTTCGGAAGAGATCGACCTTGCCTTGCCGATGCGCTTTTTGTGTTCAGAGGCCTGCCAAGGGCTCTGTCCCACCTGTGGGGCCAACCTTAACCAGCAAACCTGCCAATGCCCCCCAACCGAAAGCCTTTCTCCATTTTCCGTTCTTAAGGAGATCAAGAGGAAATCCTAGATTTTCTTTGACAATCCCAACCTTTCACTTTCATACTAAGTAGTTAGTTTCTTTATTCATTTTAATGGGGTCTGTGAGAAATGTTTCTCCTCACCATATTCCTTTAATCCAGAGGGGTGTTTTATGAGGTTTTATCGGATAGTTAGTCTATTTGCCTTGCTCTTTTTGTTACCTTTCAACGCTTTTGCTCAAACACTTTTCCAGAATTCCAATACCAGTTGCGAGTCAGAACTAGTGCTTTGTTCCTCTCTCGATAGTGGATCATGTTTAGGGAATGGGGATACGACGAGCATCTCCTGCAAAAATATTTTAGGAGAGGTCGATTTTAACGGCGATGGTTTTACCGACTGCGCCTCTTCGCTCCCTTCGGTGGGAAGCCAAACCCAAGGGGTCGTTCTGCAAGATATCGATGTACTCTTCAACCAAGGGGGGTCGGCGATTGATTGCAGTAGCGGAAGCGGAGATCAGTTTGATCCTTCCATTAATTATATTTTAGATTTTCAAGGGGTCGATTTAAGCACCATGCTGGTTGGTTCATTAGATGGGGCTAATTTTGATGACCTCGCCTTGGCAGGCTTCAATCCACTCGGTGGGATTAATGGAGATTCTATCCTCAGTGCGTTTAGTCTTGCGGGTGGAGGGTTTGGGGCAGCTAATAGTGATATTGGAGATTCCGATGAGCTTTGGGCCGTGGCGGGGAGGACCCAAGAAGGATTTTCTTCGGGTATCGCGGAAAGAAATTCTGCCTTAATCGATTGTAATAACGACGACGACCTGGATGCGGTGATTGCGATTCGCGAAACCAGTCCCACCGACACCATTCGATTTAATTATTTAGAAAATGATGGAACCGGACTGCAAGCGATCACAGGGGTAGGGGATTCCTTCAACACCAATCTTTCTACACAGGTCAATGACAGCGCTTCACTCACGGTCGGAGACTTTAACAATGATGGCAATCAGGATGTAGCCTTGGCCGTGGTGACCCGCAATGAATCCAATATTACGATTCTTCAGGTGGTCACCGTTTGCACCAACGACGGTGCCTGTAATTTTACCTGTCCCGCGCAACCTCCGATCATTCTTAACCTCATTCACCCTGCTCAGTCGGTGGAGCCATTTTCCATTGTGGCGGGTGATTTTAATGGGGACGGCAATAATGATTTAGCAATCAGTGAACCAGGGCTCGATGGGACTGCTGGGAATGAAAAAGGGATTCATTACTTTTTTGGAAATGGGGCCGGTGCTTTTCCACAAAACCTGCATGTTCCGATGTTAAACCCGGCTGCTGAAACCCCTCGGGTTTTGGCGACGGGATGTTTTAATAATGATGCAGTGGTCGACGTTGCGGTTTCCTCCAACCCAGAAGAAGGGGGAACCGGAGAGGTTGAATTGTTTGTTTCGGATGGTTTGGGAGGGCTTAACATCCCTATTCCCCTCGGATTTGCGGAAGATGCCTTCGATTTGGCGGGTCTTGATGCTGCCGATTTTGATCAGCAGGGGGGGGACGATATCATCGCTTTGGCCTCTGACAATGATAGTGGTGATCGGGCTGCCTATGTTTTTATGAATACCACGGAGGTACTCGTTGCCAATGCGGGGGTTGATCGAAGCACGGATATTGATGTCCCGACGGTCATTAATGATGCAAGTTGCGCCTTTAATCCTGCAGATCCTACCACCTCGGCTTTTACCTTTCAGTGGGTAGTCACGAATGCTCCTCAAGGGGCTGATACCACGCTTAATAATCCCACAACCTTAACACCGGCTTTCAGCGGAGATACTGCGGGCACCTATACATTAACTCTGACCTGTTCCTCTTTCATCGGTTGCGAACCCACCGAAGTGACCGATTCGATGGATGTGGTAGTTCAAGCTGCTCCTCCCGGTGTTCGAGATAGTCAAGGTGGAACACTCTGTTCTTTAAACAAAAATTCTGTCCCCCCTCATTCTACCAAAGGAGATTGGATCATGATGATGATTTTACCGGCGGCTTTGCTAGTTCGTCGTTTGAGGAAGAGCGTGATGTTAGGACTGTTTTTTGTCCTCGTTTTAAGTGGGGTTTCTACCCATGCCAATGCCCTGACTACCTCTTTTTCAGTGAATACTTTTCAGCCAACGGTCGATGATAGCGAGTATTTCACTGTTTATTCCGCTCCGACGATGCTTAAAAGAAATTTTCATGTCGGTTTTTTTCTCGATTACGCCCACGACCCGTATGAATTCGGTGATCAAGATTTCAATCGAGTTGAAGGGATTGTCGATAGTCTGCTGACGGGGAATATTCTCGGTTCGTACGGAATCACCGATTGGTTTACGGCGGGTGTATTGATTCCGGTATACTTTTGGGAAGGGATTCGTTCCGATACTTTTCCTGACGAAAACAATTTTGACTTAGGGGATGTGCAACTAGTGCTTAAATTTCGATTGGTCGACCGGGAAAAACATCATGTGGGGGTTGCGGTTGTCCCCTTCATCACGTTTCCCAGTTCTACCGGTAGTTCCGACTTTTTGGGAAATGGAAGTTTCTCGGGCGGTGGTAAGATCGTCATCGATGGACGAATTAAAGATCGGGTGAGTCTTGCGTTGAATGTCGGTTATCTCTCACGCGATCAGATTACGGATGTCGGTGGAAATGATTTAGATGACCAATTCTTGGCCTCGCTTGGTATTAGCGTCGATTTGGTCAAAGATAAATTCAAACTGATTGGAGAAGGGGAAACGGCGACCGTTGCGAAAGACTTTTTTTCTGAGCGAAGAACCACCCCCACCGAGGCAAGAGTTGGTTTTCGTTATACCTGGGCCCACAATCATGATGTTAACCTCGGTTCAGGATTTGGTTTAACCAACGGGATCGGCAGCCCCGCATATCGCGTTTTTGCGGGTTATACTTATACGAAGCGCCCGGTGGCGGATGTGACGGTTCCTGCTCCACCGGTTTCTGAAATCGAAATAGGGGATGAACTCACGTTAGGAGATAAAATTTATTTCGAATTTGATAAAGCGGTCGTACGTGACATCAGCCAGCCGACTCTAGATAAAATTGCTGCCTTCCTGAAGGCACATCCTGAGGTGACTAAGATTAGGATTGAAGGACATACCTGTGATCTTGGTACCGACTCTTATAATCAAAAACTCTCTGAACGTCGCGCGAAGGCAATCGCAGATTACCTCATGGGACAAGGGGTAGATTCTTCCCGTATCGGCACAGTACAAGGCTTTGGCGAATCACGCCCCATCGTTGAAAACGTCGATGAGATGCATCGTGAGCAGAATCGTCGGGTGCAGATCTTTGTCGAAGCGGTTGGTGCGGCGGAGACGAGGGGGGAGTGAATCGAATATATGTCATCCCAGCAGTTTTAAGCTGGGATCCATTTTTGTGATAGCTCTTTTCTTATTTTTTTGAAGTAGAAATATTTATAGAAAATGGATCCCAGCTAAAGACACGCTGGGATGACAAGATGGAAAATTTATTTGAACAGCAGTACCAACAACCCCGCCACCGCGATAATTCCCACCACGGCCCCTAGGGCAATCATCAGTTTTTCAAGATTTAAAAACTTTGGTTTTTGTTGAGTGGATGATTCCATCGCCGGAGCGGTTTCTTGCTCAGGGGGTTTGATCACCGTTTCTTCCGAAGGAGGGGGCTCGGCTTCTTGCTTTGCCAATTCTTCGGCTTGTGCAGCTTCGGCCTTGGCTTTTTCTTCTTCTACTTTCTGCTTTTCTGCCAACACCTCGGATTCACGCATCGCCGCTTCCCGTTTTTTTCGGGCGATCTCTTCGGTGATCACCTCAAGATTGACATCCTTTGGATTGCGATAGAGCAGTTTGACCGTTCCGAGCATCACTTTGTCGCCGTCCCGTAATAACTTTTCCTCAATTTTTTCATTATTGACGAAGCAACCGTTTTTGCTTTCCAGGTCGACCAAAACGATTCCACCCCATTTTTTCACGAGCTTGGCGTGATGGCGGCTGATGACATGCTCATCGATGGAAAGATCGGCCTCTTTGTCTCGGCCGATGACCACCTCTTGTTTTTCAACTGGAATCACCAATTTCTTTCCTGCTTCCACACCATTGAGCACTTCGATGTTGGGAAGTTCATCCGTTCCTAGCGACTTGAGCATCTTCTTGATGAGCTTCACTTCAAGGATATCGGAATCGGTATCCTCTTCAAACGGAGATTTTTCCCCTTCTTCAGCGAGGATGAAGTGAATTTCAAACTCCTCCATCTTGATCACATCTGCCGAGCGAAGCAGATTTTTTTCCAATGGTTTGAGTTTTTTATTGTTTAGGAAGGTGCCATTTCCGCTTCTCAAATCGGTCAGATAAAAGTCGGTAAGTTCACGGGTGATTTCCGAATGTTTTCTGGAAATCGATTTGGAAGGAAGCTCGATATCGCAGGTGTTGGTGCGCCCAAACAAAATGGTGTCTTGATGAAGGGTATATTCCTGCTCTTCTTCGGTCTTTGTGTTTTTAATGACGAGCTTCGGCATGGATAAATGGTAACCTTTTCAGAAAGCCGTTCCAGAAGAGAGAATTCTTAAAGGCGGCTTATTAGTGGTTTATAAGGTGAGTTTACCTGCACTTTCCCTCTTCGGCGACGATTTTTTGTGCTGCGGTTACGGCGCCTGACATATCAGGTGTGGCTGACTTGATGAATTGACAGAAATAGGGGACCGAACCTTTTTTGTCCCCCCCCTCATATTTTAATGAGGCGATCCCAAAGAGGGCACGGGGATGTTTGGGGTTCAGCTTCAAAACCTTTTCATACCACTGAGCTGCTTGGGTGGTATCTCCTATCCGGGCATAGGCGTAGCCCAGATTATAAGCGGCATCTTGGTAATCAGGAACTTTGGCAAGAAGCGCTTGGTAATCCTGAATCGCCTGCTGATAGAGTGCCGTGGCGGCGTTAAGGCCGCTTCTTCCACGAGTATCTTCCGCGCGACTGAGTTTGGCGTAGGCGAGGTTGAATTTGACTCGAGGATTTTCAGGATCGGCCTGTGCCGCTAGTGCTAATTCTTTTTCAGCTAAGACAAAGTTTTTTTCCTGCAAATAATAAATTCCCAGTTGAAGGTGAGATTCTGACAGATTGGGATTGGCCGCGATTGCCTTGTTAAAGGCGAGTTGTGCCTTGTCGTTTTCCCCTTTAAGTAAATAAAGCGAACCAAGCTGCTGCCAAGCGTCGGCCGAAGAGGGTTGAATCTCTAAAGTCGTTTTATAGCGGATTAATGCCTGCTCATACTTTCCTTGGGCCTTGTAGAGGTTAGCTAATTCTAGATTGGCCAAATAATGGTTTTGATTGGCCTCGGTGGCAAAACGGAATGCCTTTTCTGCTTTTTGATAATCCTCGGCGTTTCCCGATTTTCTTGCGATCTCTCGATAGATAATCCCTTGATTGAAGTAGGCATCGGCATATTTCTTATCCTGCTTGATCGCTTTCCCTGCCCAGCTCAGTGCCTCCGGGTAGTTTCCCATCGTATAAAAGAGGGTTGCCATGTGATTGTAGGGTTGAGGGAACTTCGAGTCGATTTTGATGCTGCGATGAAAGGCGGTTTTGGCCTGCTCATAATCTTTTAAATAAAGGTAGGTGAGCCCCAAATTATTCCATGCTTCGCTGTACTCCGGAGAGATTTCAGTTGCGGTTTTGAACTCGAAAAGGGCCTTCTGGGGATCCCCTTGATTGAGGTATCCTACCCCCTGGTTGTTATGAAACACCGCCTGGTCAAGGGGTCGCACGACAAAACGGGCTTGGGCAGGGGTTGAAAAAAACGAAAAAAAACAGGTGAGATGGATAAAAAATAAGGTTAAAATTTGAGAAATCGATTTCACTGAAAAATCCTCCTCACCAAAATACGTGAGTCATGAATATAAAGTTGGCAAGTATCGGCATGGAGGATTGTAGGGAAGATCCAGCGTTTATGCAAATTTGAAATGAGGAAATCATGAAAAGTTCGACCAAACCGGGTGAAGAAAACACCTTTATCAAGGCGTACGAAGAGTTAGAAAAAACGACCAGGGTCATACTGCGAGGCTCGGAAGCGTATCCATTGATTGAAATAGTTCATGGGCCTAGACAAGGGGCCTGGTACTCTCTTGCCCCTCATAAAGAGATTTCGATCGGACGTGCCCCTAATAATACGGTGATCCTTGAGGATAATAGTGTTTCTCGATCACATGTTGTTCTCCAGCTCACTTCTCAGGGATACATGATTCGAGATATCGGTTCGCGCAATGGTACTTTTCTCAACAATAAGAAAATTCAAGGAGAAGTTCCGATTCAACATCTCGATCAAATCAAGGTGGGAATTTATACGTTACGATTTTTGGAAGAGCCAACGGAAGCGGGAGAAGAAGTTCCTAGTTTAGAAGAGACCCGTGTTGAGACTCCGGTGAAAAAAGAGATCGGAGAGGCGACGGCGATCAATCAAGAAGCATTTGAAAAGGAAGAAAAGTTATCCCCTCAAGGAGACTTGGCACGAACGGCCATTCTCAGCTCTAAGGACATTTTAGGAGAACCTGCTCAACCAGAAATTTCTCCTGTGCCGCCAGTAGGAGCAACCGCAACCCCTCAGGGGAGAAAAAATCTTCAAGTTTTGTTCTTGATAGCACTCCTTTTGGGAGTTGGTATTTACACCGCTTATCGATTGGGAGCCGTCCATTGGTTAAAAAAATCGGTGGGAGAAAAAGAGGTTGCGCAAAAGGCTAAGGGACCCGCGGGTGCTCCCGCGACGACACCAACCCCTTCCGGACAACTGGCTAATGCTGTTCTTGAAGTCAGCTCCACACCGATTCCCGCGAAAATCTTTTATCAAGGAAAAGAATTAGGAACGACCCCCTTTAAAATCAATAGTCAGATTCCTCTCCACACCCCGCAGGAACTCATGGCGGAGTATACGTTAGATCAAGTTCAGCAAAAGTGGACTGAGAAAAAAACTTTTCAAGTCGACAACCCCGATCAATCGGTACCGGTTTCATTTGGTGCCTCGTTAGGAGAAGTTTCTGTGATTGCCCTTCCTGCTAATGCTCAACTTTTTTTGGGAGGGACTTATCAAGGGAATCAAGGGGAGCTTCCGACCAAAAGATTGACGAATGTTCCGCTCAATACTCCATTCTATCTTCCATTTGGAAAATATACCGCTGAAGTTCGTCAGCTGGTTCCAACCGATGGGGTGAGATCTGCGGGAGTTTCTGTCAAATATCGAAGGGAATTTGCAATCTCCGAAGGTTCAAAAACTTTTACATTAGATGCCAATGATGAGGCGTTGAAGTTTTTTCCAGCCGCCATTACCACCAATCCTCCCGGTGCTGAAATTTGGATCGATGGGCAGAAGAGAGGAGTAACCCCCTTTAGTGGAAATATCCCGGTAGGAAGACATCAACTCTCTCTACGTAAAGAAGGCTCTTCTCCTGTAGATAAGGATTTATTGATCGAATTTAATACTCCGTACGTCGCTAACTTTAATCTCATTACTACTCCAGCAGGAGAATTTCTCACTAAGGCCAAAGCACTCATCAAAGAAGGAAAGTACAACGAAGCGATTGAGCAATTAGCCGAAGGGTTAAAACAAAATCCGGAAGCGACCGAACTAGCTCAGATCAACATGCTGCTGGGAGAATCATTTCTCAAGACGCAAACCTATGATCAGGCGATCGCCTACTACCAACGAGCGAAATCGAGTCCAGAATTCGAAAAGCAAGCGGAGTTAGGAATCGCCGAGGCCAATCTTGGCTTGGGGCAAAAAGATCAAGCGTTGATCAAGTTGCTCAATGTTTATCTCAATACTAAAGATACCAAGATTAGATCAGCAGCTGAAAATCTCTACGCGAAAATTTCCCCGACGAAGTCTGTGCTTTATATCGCCACCGAGCCAGCGGGGGCGCAGGTGTCAGTGAATGGAAATCCGATCCAACAAGGGACGCCGTTAATTTTGTCGGATCTTTTTGTTGGGAGTTATCGAATTAACATTCAAAAAGAGGGATATAAACCGTTTGAGACCAGGATCAGTGTATCGTTGGCTGCGATTAAGCCAATGATTGTTAACTTAGAACCGCAACCATAATGCCTAACATCGAGCATCAAAAAGGAGCTTCACATGCATCGTGCTAAAGAAGAAGAATCTTTGACCAACTACCCTCGCATTGAAAAACTCATCGAGACCGAAAATTTTGATACGGTGAATCAAAGTTTTGGGGTTGCCTTTCAAGAGCTACAAAAGATTGCCAAACAGAAAAGTGGGCTAGGAAAGGGGAAGTCGGCCAAAAAAGCGATGCGAGCCTATGAGTTGTCGATGGATTTGTTTAAAGAGCTACTTAAATTAAAATATCAGATGCTTGAGGTGATTAAG
>JBGTGJ010000036.1:0-4441 GCA_041746775.1 bacterium | reverse complement strand
TTACTTCTTCATAAATTTTACCCAGCTGGGCGTCGATCGTCTCGACCGCACGAATCGCAGCGGGAAGTTTTCCCGAGTGCCCTACCATGTCGGCGTTCGCGAAATTAAGGATGATGACATCGTAGTGATCTTGTTGGATTCTTCGGATCAACTCCTCGGTGATTTGCGGGGCGCTCATCTCCGGTTTTAAATCATAAGTGGCAACCTCTCGAGGGGAGGGGATGAGGACTCGGTCTTCTCCAGGGAAAACCGCCTCTTCCCCGCCATTCAAAAAGAAAGTGACGTGGGCGTATTTCTCTGTTTCCGCAATGCGCAGTTGTTGAAGGTGGTGCTGAGACAGGATCTCTCCCAAAGTATTTTTTAAGTGAATGGGTGGAAAGGCGACAGGAAGCGTGAGTTTTTTGTCATACTCACTCATGCAGACAAACTTGGAGAGATGCGGAAAGATTTTTCGCTTAAATCCCGAAAAATTTTCTTCGATCAATGCATAGGTGATTTGCCGGGCGCGATCGGCGCGGAAGTTGAAAAAGAGGACGGCGTCATTGGTTTCGATTTGAGCAACTGGCTGACTTCCTTCCGTGACAATGATCGGTTTAATAAACTCGTCAGTCTCTCCGTTTTGGTATCTCATTTGGATGGTTCTTATAATGTCGGAGCTTTTTTCCCCTTCCCCCAAAACCATGGCATTGTAGGCGAGCTCGGTGCGATCCCACCGTTTGTCACGATCCATCGCGTAATAGCGGCCGATGATGGTGGCGATTTTTCCGATTCCAATCTCCGCGATCTTTTGTTGCAGCTGCTCGAGATAATCTTTTCCACTCGATGGAGGAGTGTCCCTCCCATCCAAGAAAGCGTGGATTGCGACTTTTTTGAGGCCATTCTGTTTCGCCATCTCCAGCAAGGCATAGAGATGATCTTGGTGTGAGTGGACGGCTCCATCTGAAACGAGTCCCATTAAATGGAGAGTGGATTGATTTTGCTCAGCCGCTTGCATTGCAGAAAGAAGCGCGGGATTTTTGAAAAAATTTCCATCTTCAATGGCATGATAAATTCTCGTCAGTCCCACATAGGCGACACGACCGGCCCCCATATTGAGATGACCGACCTCGGAGTTTCCCATCACCCCCTCAGGAAGTCCCACCGCATGTCCCGAGGCGTCGAGTAAAGCGTGCGGGTATTGATTCCACAAATTTTGAAAATGAGGAATATTGGCTAGTGCGATCGCATTGTTCTCTTTCGCTTCACGATAGCCCCAGCCGTCTAGAATAATGAGAAGAAGAGGATTAGGCATGATGGTAAGGTACGTTCCTTAAAATGGTGAATGCTCGATACAGTTGCTCTAACACCAAAACTCTAGCCAATTGATGGGGGAGAGTCAATTTAGAGAGGCTCCAACGGGCGTGAGATTTTTTTCTGATGGAGTCGGATATTCCGTAAGCCCCACCGATCAAAAAAATAATTTCGGAACAAGAAGATTGAAAGAGTTGTCCTAAGTTCCAAGAAAGTTCGATGCTACTCCACTCCTCCCCCTTTTCTTCCAGCAAGATGAGATGATGATTCTTTTTTAAATGAGTTTCGATTTTTTTTGATTCTTTTTCTAAAGCGGTAGGAATTTCTTTCAAATCTCTAATGGCTTCATCATTGATTTCAATCAGTTCAAAGGGATGAAATTTTTTGATCCGCTCCAAATATTCTAAGGCCAGTTCGGCGATCGGTTTGCGTTTGATTTTGCCGACGGCGATCAGTTTAATTTTCATTTCGACTTTTTGGTGGATCGTGGTTTTTTCTTAGCTGGTTTTTTTGCAGCAGTTGTCTTGGCTTTTTTAGGCGAAGCTTTTTTCGGTTTTTCCGAATGGAGATCAATGCTCGGAGCTTTTGTCCAAAATTCATCTAGCCCATAATATTCCCGTTGATCTTCGAGAAAGATGTGGAGAACGACGTCACCATAATCCAATAAAATCCATTGGCCAGCGCTGTATCCTTCAAAACTTAAAGGGAGACGATGGAGCTCTTTTTTTAATTTGATGTGAACCCGATCAGCAATCGATTGAACATGGCGGTTGCTGGTGCCGGTGGTGATAATAAAATAATCGGTGAAACTAGTCAGGCTGCGCAGATCGAGAATTTTTAGATCGAGCGCTTTAGTTTCGTTAGCTTCGGTGGCGATAGTTTTTGCGAGGTTGAATGTATCCATTAGTCACGTACCTGTCCTTCTCCGCGAATGACATACTTTTGTGTGGTTAATTCTTCAAGCCCCATAGGGCCAAAGGCGTGAAGTTTGCTGGTTGAGATTCCGATTTCTGCTCCTAATCCTAATTGACCGCCATCGTTGAAGCGAGTCGAAGCATTGACCATGACAGCGGAGGCGTTGACCTCTTTTAAGAAGCGTTCGGCATGATTTTCATCATTCGTTAATATCGATTCGGTATGGAGTGAGCCGTATTTTTCGATATGCTGGATCGCTTCATCGATTCCACTGACTACTTTGACACTGAGGATTAGATCTAGATATTCCGCACTCCAATCGGCCTCGGTCGCCGCTTTGGCGTCCGGTAACAATTGTTGCGTACGAGTATCCCCTCGGACTTCCACCCGTTGGCGCTTGAGCTCTTCACCCATTCGCGGCAAAAATCGGTTGGCGATTTTTTCCTCCACCAACAACGTTTCCAGTGCATTGCACACTCCAGGGCGTTGCACTTTCGCGTTCAAAATAATTTTTTCGGCCTGATCAAGATCGGCATTGTAGTCGACGAAGATATGACAGACCCCTTTATCATGCTTGATGACGGGGATCTTGCTGATCTCGCGGAGCATCTGCATCAACCCCTCACCCCCGCGCGGAATGATGAGGTCGATGAATCGATCCTGCTCCAATAAAACTTTCAGTGCCTCTCGGTCGGTGGTTGGAACGACCTGGATCAAATCAGGATTCACTTGCTCCTTTTCCAACGACTCGCGCAAAATCGTTCCTAAAATTCGGTTGCTATGGATCGCCTCCGAGCCGCCACGGAGAATCACAACATTTCCTGATTTCAGACAAAGCCCAGCGGCATCCACGGTGACGTTGGGACGCGATTCATAGATGATGCCGATCACACCAAGGGGGATTCTGACCTTTTGGACTCTCAGACCGTTCGGACGGGTCCATCCTTTAACCACTTCTCCTACCGGATCAGAGAGACTTACGATCTCTCTTAACCCATTCGCCATCTCCTGAATTCGTTTTTCATCCAACGTCAGACGGTCGATCATCGCTTCGGATAGATTTTTGGAGCGAGCGAATTCTAAATCTTTTTTGTTTTCTTGAATGATTCGTGATGTGGAATTTTGTAAATTTTCTGCAGCACGTTTGAGAATGGTATTCTTTTTGGGTGTGCTGAGGTTAGAAGCCTCCCGTGCTGCTTTGCGGGCGCGTTGAGCGAGATCGATGATTTCTTGGAAGGACATATTTTATATTGCTCTTTCCATAAAGAGGGTCGAAACTATTCTATAGCATTGAATGTTTGTGAAAAGAAAGGAGGCTTTATGCCGACAATTCAAGAAGGTCAACTTGCTCCTGATTTTACCGCTCAAGACGAAAACGAAAACACCGTTTCGCTGAAAGATTTTAATGGAAAAAAGAATGTCATTCTCTATTTTTATCCCAAAGACGATACCCCGGGGTGTACGATCGAGGCATGTAATTTTAGAGATGATCTCTCGATGTTTGCTAACAAGGATACCCAGATCTTGGGGGTCAGCTATGATGATGCCGATAGCCACCAAGCTTTTAAATCGAAATTCAACCTCAATTTTCCCTTGTTAGTGGATAAAGATCGAAAGATTGCAACGGCTTATGGAGTGGAAGGGGATAAGTACGCGAATCGGGATACGATTGTGATCGATAAGGAAGGAAAGATTCTTAAAGTCTACCGAAAGGTCGATCCGAAGGGGCATTCCGGGGAATTATTGAATTTTCTAGGGGGAAAATAGGGGCTATTTTGGTTCTGTCTATTGACACATTGCGTTAGCACCCCTATATGTCTCCTTGAAGAACTGAAAAAGTAGTAAGAAAGGAGGTTCTTCATGAGTCACATCAAAGAAAAAGCGAAAGGGACCAAAAAGGTAACTGCTCAAAAAGTAAGCAGAAAATCTAAAAGTCACCTTAGATTGGTTAAGCAGGAGAGGCATTGGATGGATCGGATCTTAGATTCTTTTCACCATGTAGCCCCTCAGGCTTGGATTCCTCCACAGTATCAGCATCTGTTGAAATCGACTGGAAAAATAAAATCCGCTCTTCATTAAATAAAAAACCCGCAGATCGCGGGTTTTTTATTTTCCCCACCACCGTATCTGTCGAAAAATCCCTCGTAAAATTTTTGTCTCCTTTTCCGTTGGCCGGGCTCGATTAAAAAAGTTTCTCAATAACCGCATCAAATGCTGCGGGTTCTGTTGGTTTAAA
>JBGTGJ010000035.1:0-3416 GCA_041746775.1 bacterium | reverse complement strand
AATCCGAGGTCCTCGCAGGCATGCTGAAAAGACGCGGCATTGATCATCACGTCTTGAACGCTAAACAACATGAACGTGAGGCGGAGATCGTGGCGCAGGCAGGGAGATTCAGTGGGGTCACCATCTCCACCAATATGGCGGGACGAGGAACCGACATCCTGTTGGGAGGAAACCCCGAATTTCTCGCTCGTACCAAAGTCGGGCTTGAAGCAACGGAAGAGGCTTGGCTCAACGCCTTATCGGAAACTCGGAAGGTATGTGAGGAAGAGAAGAAAAAAGTGATTAGCTCCGGAGGACTTTTTATCCTTGGCACTGAACGGCATGAAAGTCGTCGAATCGATAATCAGTTGCGTGGTCGTTCTGGACGACAAGGGGATCCAGGATCAAGTCAGTTTTTTATCTCGCTCGAAGATGACTTGATGCGGATCTTTGGTTCTGACCGAATCAGTCGCATGATGGATCGTCTGAAGATGGATGAGAACGAACCGATCTTTCATCCTTGGATTAGCAAAGCGATCGAGAATGCGCAAAAGAAGGTCGAAGAGCACAATTTTAGTATCCGAAAAAATCTGATCGAGTTTGACGATGTAATGAACCAACAGCGCAAGACCGTTTATTCTCTGCGCAAAGAAATACTCCGTGGAGAAGGGTTGCGGGACAAGGTTTTAGACATGCTGGATATTTTTGCTGACCAAATTTCGCAAGAGTATGCCGGTTCTTCTAAACAGGAATTTAATTTCCAGGGACTTTCAGATCGCACCTTTAAATTATTCGATATTCGAATCGATGAAAATATTGCCCAAGAAAAATCCAAAGACCCCGACTCTTTGGGGGAATGGATTTACAATCAAGCGGTCGATTTTTATGACAACAAAGAGAAAGATACCGGCAGCGATCTGATGCGCCACATTGAGAAAGTCCTGATGCTACAGACTCTTGATGTCCTTTGGAAAGATCATCTCCTTAGTATGGATCACCTTCGCGAAGGGATCGGGCTACGCGGATATGCTCAAAAAGATCCGATCGTTGAATACAAACGGGAAGGTTTTGCGATGTTTGAACAGATGATGGATACGTTTGCAGAAGATACTTTGCAAAAACTTTTCCGTGTTCACGTCGAAGAGAAAAAAGTGATTCCGATCGAAAATCGTCGTCCCCAACAGATGACGATGAGTCGCCAATTTGCTGCCAGCGGGGGAGGGGCGAGCCCCATCCCTCAGCCTCAGACTTCCGCCAATCCGCAAGCCGCTCGAGCTAATGCCCCGCAAGTTACCGGGACGATTCATCGTCAGGCTCCGAAGGTCGGAAGAAATGATCCGTGTCCGTGTGGGAGTGGGAAGAAGTATAAGAAGTGTCATGGGGTCTAAAAAGTGAAAGGTGAAAAGTGAAAAGTGAAAAGTTGGGGAGAAATTTCTTAGTCCCGGGATTCAAATTTTCGGGTGTTTCGGCAGGTATTAAAAAAGGGAAGAAACTTGATCTTGCTTTAATCTTTAGTGAAGTGCCAGCCCAAGCAGTAGCGACTTTTACCACCAATCGCGTTCAAGCCGCCCCCGTTCTTCAGGGGAAAAAAGTCATTAAAAATGGAAAAATCCAAGCAGTCATTGTCAACTCTGGCAATGCGAATGCCGTGACAGGACCGCAGGGTTTGAGAGATGCATTCCAAACTGCCAAGTTGGTGGCAAAGGAATTGAAGATTTCTACTGATTCTGTTCTTGTGAGTTCCACCGGAAAAATTGGTGTTCCGCTCGACATGAAAAAATTCCTTACTGGAATTCCTCGCGCGGCCCGTGCGCTCTCTCCTGCTCGTCTGCTGCAAGCGGCGGAGGCAATTCGAACGACCGATGCATTCCCAAAATTTCATCAGGTTTCAGGAAAAATCCAAGGTAAGCCATTTACCATCGCCGGCATTGCCAAAGGGGCGGGGATGATTTCTCCTAATATGGCGACCATGCTGGCTTATGTTTTTACTGATCTAGATATCGACTTTCCCACCATGAGGAAATTATGGCGCGAGGTGGTAGCGCAGACTTTCAATTCCATCACTGTCGATGGGGATACCTCCACTAATGATACCGCTTTGTGGATGGCGAGCGGGGCATCTAAAATTCCCAAGATAGGAAATCGTTCTCCTCATCTCAAGCTCGTCAAACTAAAATTGTTAGAGGTCTGCCAACACCTCGCCTGGAGGATGGTCCAGGATGCCGAGGGGGGAACAAAGCTGGTCAAAATTGAAGTGATAGGGGCCAAAAATCCCCGTTCCGCCCGAAAAATCGCCGACACCATTGCGCGGTCTCCGCTCGTGAAAACCTCCTTTTTTGGGGAAGATCCCAATTGGGGGAGGGTTTTTGCCGCGGTTGGTTATTCCGGCGAAACTTTCCAACCTTCCAAAGTCGATATCTATTACGGCTCGGTGCCGTTGGTCTTGAAAGGGGTTCCTCAAGGGAAGCATCAGAAAAAAGCCCACCAAGTGATGAAGAATTCTACTTTTTCCGTTTTGGTCGATCTTCACCAAGGGAAAGGGGAAGCCCAAATTTATACTAGTGATCTGACCTACGACTATGTCAAAATTAATGCCGAATATAGCACGTGAGAGTTATGACCACGGACAACAGACCAGGGACCACGGACCTATTTATTTAGATGTTTGATATTTTTTAGTCTGTTGTCAGTTGTCAGTTGCCTGTTGTCTGATTCCAGGGGGAAAAGGTGCCAAGTCTCAAGGTCGGTAATCTCAATGATTTAATCAACAAATACAGTGATCTCGTCCTTGCCGCCATTGTCGTGTCGGTCTTGGGGATGATTATTGTGCCGCTTCCGACGTGGTTGATCGATATCCTGTTGACGATCAATATCACGATCGGTGTTTTGATCTTGTTGGTTTCCCTTTATATTTCTGACGCCCTGAAATTAGCCTCCTTTCCCACTATCCTGCTCATTACCACCCTGTTTCGTCTGTCGCTCAACATCTCCTCCACCCGATTGATCCTTGCCCAGGGGGATGCCGGGGAGGTGATTCGTGCCTTTGGAAATTTTGTCGTCGGGGGAAATTACGTCGTTGGCGGAATCATCTTTGTCATCATTACCTTGGTCAATTTCATCGTCATCGCCAAAGGGGCAGAGCGTGTTTCTGAAGTGGGAGCACGGTTTACCCTTGATGCGATGCCAGGGAAACAGATGAGCATCGATGCCGATTTGCGTGCTGGAATCATCAACATGGAACAGGCGATGGAACGTCGCGAAACCTTGCAACGAGAATCCCAGATGTACGGTGCGATGGATGGTGCGATGAAGTTTGTCAAAGGGGATGCCATCGCGGGAATTATCATCACCATTGTGAACGTCATCGGGGGATTTATTATCGGGGTATTACTTCGGGACATGGAGTTTACGAATGCAATCCAGGTTTATACCCTGCT
>JBGTGJ010000034.1:0-9633 GCA_041746775.1 bacterium | reverse complement strand
TGTTTGTCTTAACCGCGGTTGTATTCCATCAAAGGCACTGATTGAGGTCGCCAATTTCTATAAAAAAATCCAAAATGCCAAAGTGATGGGGATTCAAGTCAAAGGGGTTGCGGTTGATTTTCCTTCCGTCAAAAAATTCAAATCAGGTGTTGTCGAGCGATTGGTCAAAGGGGTGCTTCAGCTAATCAAGCAGCACAAGATTCGGTATGTTGTGGGGAAAGGTTCTTTTCTGGATGAACATATCATTGAAATACAGACCGAGTCAGGAATTCAAAAACTGAAATTTGAAAAAGCGATCATTGCGACCGGATCTCTTTCCAAGCCCCTCCCCTCCTTTCAAGTCGATAAGAAAAGAATCTTGTTTTCGGAAGACCTTTTAGAAATTTCAAAGGTTTCCGACTCTCTTGTGATCCTGGGTGGTGGATACATTGGACTCGAGATGGGAGAGCTGTTTGCAAAATTAGGAAGCAAGGTGACGGTTGTTGAGGCGATGGAAGAAATTCTTCCTGGTGTCGATCCATTTCTGATTCGACCTCTAAAAAAGAAACTGGAATCGCTTGGCATCAAAATATTGACCAAAACGATGGCCAAAGAGGTGAAACAACAAGGAGATAAAATCAAGATCACGCTTCAATCTGAAGCTCAACAAACGATTTCAGCAAGCCATATCTTGGTTGCTGTCGGGAGGATCCCCAATTCCAAAAATTGTGGTTTGGAAAAAATTAATGTGGATATGGATGAAAAAGGATTCATTAAGGTCAACGATACCCAGCAAACCTCCCTCCCCCACGTTTATGCGATTGGAGATGTTTGTGGAGGGATGATGTTGGCGCATAAAGCGAGTCGAGAGGGAATTGTAGCGGCATCTCACATCGCGGGGAAGATCGATATGATGGATAGCCTAGTTCCCGCCGTCATCTTTACAGACCCTGAAATCGCCTACGTTGGAATGTCAGAAGATCAGGCGAAAAAAGCGGGGATAGAAATTTCCACAGGAATGTTCTCCTTTGCAGTGAATGGAAGAGCGATGACACTCGCAGAAGAAGAAGGATTTGTCCGAGTGATTGCCGAGAAAAATTCCAAAAGAATTTTAGGGGTTCAGATGGTTGGCCCACACGTGTCGGATCTCATTTCAGAAGCGACGTTAGGGATCGAGATAGGGGCAACGATTGAAGACTTTGCTCTGACGATTCATCCTCACCCTACATTAAGTGAAGCGGTTCATGAGGCAATGGAGGGAGTTCTGGGGGTGTCAATTCATCGGTATCAGGGAAGAGCGAGAAATTAATAACACTAAATTTTAAATCCAGTCTTGCGGATATGTCATATCTGATATAATATGAATTTGCATTCAAATGAAAAACCTATAGTTTGGTTGCATGGAGAAATCAAAACGCCTCCTTTTAGCAAAGAAGCGCGATTAGAAGCTGGCTTCTTGTTAGGTAAGGTTCAAGGACGAGAAAAACTCGCAATGCCTCATTCACGACCTATGCCCTCGATAGGATCTCGTTGTCATGAGCTGCGAGTTAATGACGAAAATAAAACTTTGCGAATCATTTATAGAATTGATCTTGATGCCATTATCATTCTGGAAGTGTTTGAAAAAAAGACAAATCAAACTCCCAAAGACGTCATTGAGATATGTCAGAAAAGAATAAAATATTACGAGGCATCAGCTAAGGAGTAAATCATATGAAGGAAACTAAAAGAAAAAAATTGGAAGCCAAAGGATGGAAGGTAGGAACTGCAAAAGATTTTTTGGGTTTAACCCAAGAAGAATCTGAATATATTCAAACAAAACTAGCGCTAGCTCGTATTCTTAAACAGAAACGGATGCAGAAAAATTATTCCCAGATTGCTCTCGCTAAACAGATCAAATCGAGCCAATCTCGGGTAGCCAAAATGGAGCAAGGTGATCCTTCTGTCTCAATCGATTTATTGTTCCACTCCCTTTTTAGCCTGGGAGCTACACGGAAAGAACTTGCTAGAGCTATTACTGCTTAAGCGTATGGATTAATCTGATTTTCTATTGATTGTTGCCAGAAAACCCTAGAAAATTTTCAGAATGGAATCGCAAAAGTTCAATTTGCCAAAAGGCGAAAAGATGCTTCTCTTGCACGGGTTGGCGACAACGCGCAATCTCTGGCAGGAGTTTATTACTGCCTTTAAAGAGAGTTTTGATCTTCTAGTACCGGATCAGCTGGGGCACGGCAACAATCAGGGGGATGATTCGACGACTTCCTATGCACCGATGGATTATGCACAAGACGTCATACTAACCTTGCAAGAAGAAAAATTCTTTCCTGCCTGGATCATTGGTCACTCGATGGGAGCAAAAACCGCTTGCGCAATGGCCCATTCAATACCGGAATGGACAAAGGGTTTAATTTTAATTGATTCTCCCCCAACCCCTTCCGAGAGATTTCAATCATTTCGCAAAACCCGTTATCGTTTCTATGAAAATCTTCCGATGGAATTTAACAACACTCAAGAGGCGGAAAACTATCTTCACCGGGAGTGTCATGATCCTTCAATGATCCCTCTTTTTATGAGAAGTTTAATTTTTCGCATCATAATAAAGTATCAAATTCCACTCCTCTTTGCCTTAAAATGTTCAAACCGATTCAGCGCGTTGATGTATGCCTTGATGGAGGCTTGGATAATATCGGTATGGGTTCCTACTCCGCGAACCTCTCGTCCATCATCCTTTAAATTGACACTCACCTCTCCCTGCGCATCGGCTCCACCGGTAATGGCTGCGATGTTGAACTTGGTGAGCTCTCCTTTGAAGCCAGTTATTTTTTTTAAGACTTTGAACGCAGCTTCCACCGGACCATCTCCCTGCTCTTTTCCGGAATGGGACAGACCGTCGAATTCTACCGTTAACTCTGCTTCGGGTTTGTGACTGGCGTCGCTAGTGACATGAAAATTCTTGAGGACATAGCGATCATCAGTTCGGTTTCTTTGTTCAAAAAGAATGACTTCAATATCATCATCGAAAATCTCTTTTTTCTTGTCGGCCAGTGTTTTAAAACCTTCGAATGCTTTTTCAAACTCTGCTTCGGATAATTGATAACCTAGTTCCTGCAGACGATTGCGAAAGGCGTGACGGCCAGAATGTTTTCCTAAAACCAGTTTGGATTGTGTCCAACCGACTGATTCCGGAGTCATGATTTCATAAGTCATCTGATTCTTTAAAATTCCATCCTGATGAATCCCCGATTCGTGCGCAAAGGCGTTTTCACCAACCACTGCTTTATTGGGTTGCACGTGAACGCCGGTAATCAGTGAAAGTAATTTACTGGTGTGATAAATCTGTTCCGTATTAATTTTTGTGTCACAGCCGAACAGATCTTTGCGCACCTTCAGGGTCATCACGATCTCTTCCATCGAGGCATTTCCCGCACGTTCACCAATTCCATTGACCGTGCACTCCACTTGTCTGGCCCCCGCTTTGATCGCAGCCAAAGAATTGGCGACTGCCAATCCTAAATCGTTATGACAGTGAACACTTAAGGTCGCTTTTGAAATATTTTTGACCTTGGTTTTGAGATGTTGAATTAATTTGAAAAATTCTTCCGGAGTGGTGTAGCCGACGGTGTCAGGGATGTTGATCGTCTTCGCCCCTTTTTCAATGACCGCTTCCACGACTTCTGCCAAATATTCCCAATCACTTCGGGTTGCATCCTCGGCGCTAAATTCCACATCGGGTGTATATTGCAGGGCATGTTCCACCGCTCGAACGGCATCCTTGATCACCTCTTCTCTCGTTTTTCCCAACTTGTATTTTAGATGGAGATCACTGGTCGCAATAAAAGTGTGAATACGAGATTTCTGTGCTTCTTGGATGGCATTCCAACAGGTGTCGATGTCTTTGGCAACAGCGCGAGACAAGCCGGCGATTGTGGGACCCTCAATTTCTCTGGCGATCCTTTGAACGGCGGCAAAATCCCCTTTGGAGGCGACTGGAAAACCTGCTTCAATGATATCCACTCCTAATTTGGCGAGTTGTCTCGCCATGCGCAGTTTTTCATCCAAATCCATGCTGCAGCCGGGGGATTGTTCACCATCTCTTAAGGTTGTATCAAAAATTTTTACCAGTTCGACGGACATTTTCGACTCCTAATCGATAAAAAACCAAACTAGTATGCCGTAATCAGGAATACCTAGTCTAGTATAATGAAAATTTCGGGGTTTAGGAACGGGGGTTATGATTAACCAGCCTGAGGGGTGGCTCGGAGAGCTTTTCCTCAGGCTCGCTAAGTGAAGCTAGTCCGGCTTTTGGTTTTCGTGTGAGTTGTAAGGCATTTTCGACCAATCCCATCGTCACATACAAAAAGGAGATGATGAAGATCATTTCACGAGGGGCACTTGCGACGACGAACAACAGCACCGACAAAAATACGAGAACGAAAAATGACTGTTTTCTCTTAAAGTTTAATTTTTTGAAATTGCGATAAGGGACGGTGCTGACCATCAACAACGCCAGTCCAATCGTTAATATCAAAGGAAGAAATTTCAGCACTGAATCAAACTCGTTCATGGAATAATTTAAAATGACAAAGGAAGAGAGAGTATAAGCAGCCATCGGGATCGGCAGCCCTTGAAAGTGCTTTTTCTCGACGTCACTTACCTGGACATTGAACCGAGCTAACCTTAGCGCTCCACAGACAAAAAACAGAAATGCGGCTGCCGCACCAATTTGTTTAAACTCATGGATACTCCAGGTGTAGACCAAAATCGCTGGTGCCAAACCAAAACTAGCGAGGTCGCACAGTGAATCGTATTCAATTCCAAAATCACTATGGGTGCGAGTTAATCGGGCGATGCGGCCGTCAAATGCATCAAAAATTCCGGCCAGTAGAATCATCCACGCTGAAAAGTAGTAATTTCCTTTAATGGCGTGAATAACCGAGAGAAAACCACAGAAGAGACTTGCGGTCGTAATGAGATTGGGGAGTAGATATATCCCCTTTCGAATTCCTTCTCTTTTAGGTCTTTGTTGCATTAAAAAATGTCCTAATTTCGATTAGCTAAAATAGTTTCCCCTGCTTTGACACGATCACCTGGTTTCACATCGACTTTCCATTGCGCAGGAATACAAACTTCCATTCGCGAACCAAACCGAATCAACCCATATCGGTCCCCCACTCCCACTTCCATCCCCTGCTTTAAATAACAGATGATACGCCGCGCGACAAGTCCGGCGATCTGAATAAACGCCACTTTTTCATTTTTGGAGGTTTTGAGGATGACCGCATTTCGTTCGTTATCCAAACTTGCTTTATCTAAACTAGCGACAAAGAATTTCCCGGGAAAATATTGAACTTGTTCGATTTTCCCGTCGATGGGGATACGGTTCACATGCACATTAAATGGGCTCATGAAGATGCTGATTTTTTGATGCGGCTCTTGAAGATAAGGGCCGGTTTTAAATGTTTCAATTTTAAGCACCCTTCCATCCGCAGGACTGATCAGTGCCTCGGAATTATTTGGAGGAAAACGATGTGGATCACGAAAGAAATAGATAGTGAAAATAAACAGAAATAAAAAAGGAAGCGTCATTGGCCAGTACAGCCAGCCTAAGATCAATCCCAGCAGTCCGAAAATAAGCAGGAACGGATAGCTTTCGCGCGCCAAACCAAAACTGTTTCTTCCTTTAAAAATCGATTTCATGAATCCTCGCTTTTGGAAGCCAAGATAGCCTTCCCTTTTTGCATGGCAATGTTTCCGGTCCGGGCTACTTCGACAATATTAAATTCCTGCAGGTTTTTTAAAAGTGATTCCATCGCTTCATTTTCACCGACAAATTCTAAAACAAAATTTCTTGAATCGGTGGAATCTAATATTCTCCCTTTGAATTTTTCCACGCTCTCTTGAACCCTTTTACGATCCGCTTCGCTAGGGGCAACCTTGACTAACATGAGTCCAGTGCGAACACATTCTTCGCTTGAGACATCCACCACTTTGATCACATCAATCAAACGATTCAGCTGTTTTAAAATCTGCTCGATGATCAATTCGTTGCCATGGGTAATCAGCGTCATTCGGCTCATTTTAGCATCGGTCGTAGGGGCTACCGAAAGTGCGTCGATATTGAAACCACGAGCGGCAAACATCCCTGCCACGCGAGCCAAGACGCCGAATTCATTTTCAACTAAAACGGAGATGGTGTGGTATTTTTGAGATTCGCTCATTAATTTTCCTAGGCTAACACAATATCGCTGACCGCTCCACCGGCAGGGACCATCGGATAGACATTGTCTTCTAAAGTTGTCACGAAATCGATGACGACAGGACGCTCTTTCTCGGCAAGCGCCTTTTGAATCACCTCTTTGACTTCTGATTTTTTGGTCGCTCGAAGCCCTACTGCTCCGTAGCTTTCCGCGAGCTTCACGAAGTCAGGTTGTACTTCCATCTGCACTTCGGAATATCGATTGTCATAGAAGAGTTCTTGCCACTGTCGTACCATGCCTAAAAATTTATTATTCATGATCGCAATGATGACAGGTGTCTTCCATTCCACCGCGGTTGCTAGTTCTTGAATATTCATCTGGATACTACCGTCACCCGTAATGCAGATCACTTTTTTATCGGGAAAGGCGAGTTGTGCTCCTATAGCAGCAGGAAATCCAAACCCCATCGTTCCCAATCCCCCTGAAGTGCACCAGCGATGTGGTTCTTTAAAATGATAAAATTGTGCCGCCCACATCTGGTGCTGTCCGACATCGGTGGTGACGATCGCGTCTCCACCAGTCATCTGATAAAGCATATCGATCGCATATTGCGCACGGATCGCCCCTTCGTCCTGCTCGTATTTCATCGGGGCTTTGGTCTTCCACTCTTGAATTTGATCCCACCACGGTTGAATCTGTTTTTGAAATTGGGGAAGAGATTTGGCGTCCGCTTGGGCTAGCTTGATAAATTCTTTCAATACATGTTTCACATTTCCAACGATCGGCACATCGATCATGACGCATTTGCCGACGTTGGCGGGATCGATATCGACATGGATTTTTTTGCTGTTCTTGGAAAATTCACTCAGTTTTCCGGTGACACGATCATCGAATCGGGCCCCTAAGGAAACTAATACATCACAGTTGTTGATCGCCATGTTGGAGTAATAAGTGCCGTGCATCCCCAACATGCCTAAACTCAAATCATCGGTTCCGGGAAATGCCCCCAAACCCATCAGCGTCATCGCGACGGGAACTTTGGTCAGATAAGCAAGCTCCTTCAATTCCTCCGACGCACGCGAAAGCACCGATCCCCCTCCGACATAGTAGAGAGGTTTTTTGGCGCTCTTAATTAATTCCCAACCCTTTTTAATCTGACCAGGATGCCCTTCATAAGTGGCACGCGGAGAGCGGACTTTGACTTGGTCGTAGGGGAGATATTCTGCTTTGTGAAGTTGAAGGTCTTTGGGAAAGTCGACTAACACCGGACCAGGTCGGCCGGTGCGAGCGATGTGAAAGGCCTCTTTGACAATTCGCTGGAGGTCTTTGACATCTTTGACGAGATAATTGTGTTTGGTGCAGGAGCGAGTAATGCCGACAATGTCTGCTTCTTGGAAGGCATCATTCCCGATCATCCCTAGTGGGACTTGACCGGTAATGACCACTATCGGAATCGAATCCATGATCGCGGTGGCCAATCCTGTCACGGTATTGGTCGCTCCGGGACCCGAGGTAACCAGCACCACTCCTGGTTTTCCGGTCACCCTTGCATAACCATCGGCTGCGTGGACTGCCCCTTGTTCATGTCGTACTAAGACGTGCCGAATATCGGGATGACGAACGAGCTCATCATAAACATGTAGGATGGCTCCACCAGGATATCCGAAGATGAGATCAACCCCCTCCTCTTTCAGACACTCCATCAAGATTTGTGCGCCGGTCATTTCCATAGGTAAGGATTATTAATCGTTAAAGGGGTAGTATATGTCTAGATAGGCTAAAAAAATCAATAGATTAGATTAAAATTGCACAAAAATCTGCGAAAAATCGGCTAAGAAATGATCCGATATCTTTCTAAAATCGCTTCAATCTTTGTTTTTCCAGCTAATTTGGCGAGTTGTAGGCGTTTCTTTTCGATTTTTTCTTCGGAGCTAAGGTAGGTTTTGTTTTCCATCTTCTTCAATTTTTGCTCAAAATTTTGATGATTTTTCCAGAGATTCATCAATTCTGGATCCTCGCGAAGATGTTGGAGGACCAAGAGTTCATCCTGTTTTTCCATGAGCACCTCTCCTGAAAGAATTCAGATCTGCCTTAAATATGAGGGGTGAATGGGAGTTTGTCTACCCTTTTGGGAAAGTAGACTTTATTTTGTTATTATTTACCCATTTTAATTCGGCCTCGGAAGGGCGTAAATAATTAGGATGCAGTGGAGGAAGATCATTTCCTTGGCGGTCTAACCATTCTTTTTCTGCTAACTGAGCTACCGATAAAATATGAATTGTATGAGATGCATCCCCTTCGGGAATTTGGAAATGAGAATTTTTAACAAAATTTTCTCGATGAGCAATGGCTCCGCTTCCAATCACTAATTTTGTTTCTGAAACTCTTTGGAGATCGCCCATCAAATCGGAGAGAAGCCATAGTTTTTCGGCGAGGAATGTTTCTAATTTATTTTGCTCCAAATTCCAACGATAGGCCGCTGCATAAACCTCTTCATTTCTGGCTTGAATGCATGGCACCAAAAGTTGCTGGGATTCTCGAAAAGGAAAAACCAACGCGGCAAGAGAAGATACTCCAACTGCGGGAGTGGAATGAATTTTTTGGAAAGCCTTCGTAACGCTGATTCCAACTCGAATTCCTGTGAACGAACCAGGCCCAGTGGTTAGGGCTAAGAGATCGATTTGTTCGAGCTGAAGCTTTGCACTTTCTAAAACTTCGTGAATATTCGAAAGAATGGTTTTGCTGGTATGCTGTTCTTGAGAAATCTTAAGAATTCCTCTTGGTTTTCCTGCTTCAAATATTCCGACTTGATCCCCTTGCCCTGAAGTATCCAGTGCGAGGATGATCATGAAAACCAACCCTTAATCTTTTGAAAGATGTCACCAATTCCCCACACCGTCTGAATGTCATTCAGAGTAACTAAAATCATCAGCGTCAGCAGTAAAAACATCCCGATCTGTTGGGCGATTAATCGTTTTTTCGCAGAAAGTGGTTTTCGAGCGATCCCTTCGTAGGCCATGAAGAGAACGTGCCCTCCGTCTAAAATCGGAATTGGCAAGAGATTAAGCACTCCTAATTGGATGCTGAGGAAAGCGAGCAGATAAAGAAAATTGGCCAGCCCTTTTTGAGCCGCCTTTGCGCTAATTTGGGCGATACGAATCGGTCCCCCAAGCTCTTTGTATGATGTTTGTAAGGTGACTAAATCTTTAAGCACCTTGAGTGTCATTACAATCAATTCGACATTTTCCTGAGCCCCCTTTTTTAATGATTCCATCAGCGGATAAGCGTGATGTGTATAATATTCAGGATTAGTTTGTTTGGAGACGCCGATGACATACCTTTTGTGGGTGGCATTATAAGACGGAGTGACAACTAAATTGAGCGGTTGTTCTGCTCGCTGAACTGTAAAAGTGAGCGGAGCCCCTTTTGAGATATTTACCCGTTCTGCCATGCCGGT
>JBGTGJ010000033.1:0-11588 GCA_041746775.1 bacterium | reverse complement strand
ACATCGATTTAATAAAGTAGATTTTTGAGATCAGTTTTTGAAATAAAACAATGTTCGATGTTCGAAATTCGATATTCGATTCCAGACCCGGGTCCGTAGCTCAGTTGGTTAGAGTACTTCCTTGACATGGAAGGGGTCACTGGTTCGAGCCCAGTCGGACCCATATTTCTCGAATATCGAACATCGGACTTCGAACATCGTTTTAGAAAAACGATGTTCGATGTTCGAAATTCGATGTTCGAAACAGATGTTTCACGAAGATCAAACCGAACATTACACCCCCCTACAACGCCTACGTCACTCCTGCGCCCATGTGATGGCTGATGCAGTGCAGGCGCTTTTTCCGGGTACTAAGCTTGCGATTGGGCCAGCGATCGATACCGGTTTCTATTATGACTTTGATGTCGAACATCACTTTTCCCCCGAAGATTTAGAAAAAATTGAAAAAAAGATGCAGGAGATTGTCGATCGAGATGAGCCATTCCAACGAGAAGAATTATCCAAAAAAGAGGCGCTAGATTTTTTCAAGAGGCGAGATGAGAAATATAAGTTAGAAATCATCGCTGCACTTCCTTCTGACCATGTGACGATTTACCGACATGGTGAATTTGCCGATCTGTGTCGTGGCCCACATGTCGAGTCGACCGGCAAGATTGCTGCTTTCAAACTTCTGTCTGTCGCCGGTGCCTATTGGCGCGGGGATGAGAAGAATAAAATGTTGCAGCGAATCTACGGCACCGCCTTTTCTGAAAAATCGCAGCTCGAAGCGTATCTCAAACAATTGAAAGAGGCGGAAGATAGAGATCACCGTAAATTAGGAAAAGAGCTCGATCTCTTCTCCAACATGGAAGACGATGGGCCAGGTTTAATCCTCTGGCATCCCAAAGGGGCTCGGGTTCGTCAGGTGATTGAAGACTTTTGGCGAGCTGAACATCGCAAAAAAGGTTACGAACTGGTTTACACCCCGCACATGGCCAAGCTCGATATCTGGAAGACTAGCGGTCATGTCGATTTCTATTCTGAAAACATGTTTAGTCCGATGGATGTTGAAGGGCAGCCTTATGAAGTCAAGCCGATGAATTGCCCGTTCCACGTGATGATTTTTAATAGTCGCGGGAGAAGTTATCGTGAGCTGCCCATACGGCTAGGAGAGTTGGGGACCGTTTATCGCTTTGAGCGCTCTGGTGTACTGCACGGGCTCCTCCGAGTCCGCGGTTTTACTCAAGATGATGCCCATATCTTTTGCCGTCCTGACCAATTGCAAAACGAAGTGGAAGAAGTTCTCAAGATGACCATGGAGTTCTTAAAGAAGTTCGATTTCCACGAATATGAGCTCTATCTATCCACCCGACCGGAAAAATCGGTGGGGAGTGACCAAAACTGGGAGCTCGCCACTTCGGCCTTAAAAGGGGCTTTAGAGGCCCTCAACCTCAAGTTTGAGATTGACCCAGGCGAAGGGGTGTTTTACGGTCCTAAGATTGACCTCAAGATCAAGGATACGATTGGTCGAACTTGGCAGTGTTCCACAGTTCAAGTAGACTTCAACAATCCCGAACGGTTCAATATCCAATATGTTTCCGAAGATGGCAGCCGCCAGCGGCCGATCATGGTGCATCGGGCGTTGATGGGTTCCATCGAACGTTTTTTTGGCATCTTGATCGAACACTTTGCCGGGGCGTTTCCGCTCTGGTTGGCGCCGGTTCAGACGATTTTATTACCAATTACCGGGCAACAAAATGAGTATGCTGCCGATCTATTACAAAAGCTTCGTGAGCAAGGGGTTCGAGCCGAGATTGATCTTTCCTCGGAGAAGTTAGGGCACAAGATTCGAGCGGGCCAATTACAAAAGATCCCTCACATGTTAGTGATTGGAGGGAAAGAGCAAGAGGCTGGAGAAGTTTCGTTGCGAAGTCGAATCGGAGGGGATGTTGGGAAGATGAAATTTGAGGAGTATTTAAAGTATTTCCAAAACGAAATTGAAAAGACTTAGGGCAATGTAAGGTTTACATTGTCCACATTCAACATTTTAAAAGGAGGTTCGTATTTCGAAAGAAGTTCGCGTTAACCGGCGTATTCGAGCGCCGGAGGTCAGGGTGATTGATGCTGACGGAAAACAATTAGGGGTTTTTATCACTTCCAAGGCAGTTGAGCTTGCCGAAAACCAGGGGTTAGATTTGGTTGAAGTTTCTCCCAATACCACTCCGCCGGTTTGTAAGGTGATGGATTATGGGAAGTATAAATACCAGATGACTAAAAAACAGAAAGAGGCCCGCAAGCATCAAGTCATTGTTCAACTCAAGGAAGTAAAATTCAGACCAGTCACTGATGAACACGATCTGGATTTTAAAGTCCGAAATATCGAGCGCTTCATCGAAGAAGGAAATAAGGTCAAGGCGACGGTGGTATTTCGAGGACGCGAAATGTCTTATCGAGAAGGGGGCCAAAAGATCCTCAATCATATTTTGAATAAGATAAAAGACAAGGTTGCTGTTGAAGTTCCCCCCAAGATGGAGGGGCGACAGATGGCGATGATATTGATTCCAGTGAAGGGAAAATAATTTATGCCAAAACTAAAATCAAAACGAAGCGCAAAAAAACGATTTAAGGTGACGGGAAGCGGTAAGGTGAAATCCTCTAAACCTTTTCGCCGCCATCTTTTAACCAGTAAGGGAAAAAAACGAAAACGACAACTTCGCAGGGACAATATATTGGGTAATACTGCGGCGAAGATGTTGAAGACAGTACTGTTAGCGTAAAGGAGTAACTATGCCACGAGTAAAACGAGGTTTTAAAGCGAGACGTCGCCGTAACAAGGTGCTGAAACTTGCCAAGGGTTATCGAGGAGGGCATTCCAAGCTTTTCCGTACGGCTCAAGAGTCTGTTGATAAAGCTTTGGCTTATGCCTTTGTCGGTCGAAAGCTGAAAAAGCGTGATTTTCGATCTCTCTGGATTGAAAGAATCGGAGCAGCAGCTCGAGCCATCGACCTTTCTTATAGCCAGCTCATGAGTATTTTGAAGAAGGCTAAGATTCAGCTGGATCGAAAAATCCTCGCATTTCTAGCTGCAGAGGATCCAGCAGCATTTGCCAAGGTCGTTGAAACCGCGAAGAAAGCTTAGTAATTGGTGAAAATGGAATGCGGAAAATTCTCGTTCCCACGCTCTGCGTGGGAATGTAGTTTTAAACGCTCTGCGTTCCGACTGGCCGCAGAGCGGCCGTGAATGCATTCCCACGCAGAGCGTGGGAACGAGAGGTTATGAAAAATTCTCTCCTTAACAGCTTAGATCAACTCGAAAAAGACTTCCTCCAATCTCTCCCTCAAGCCCAAAACGAGCCGGCGCTTCTCGAACTAAAAACCAATTTTTTAGGAAAAAAAGGAAAGCTCACGGAAGTTTTAAAACAGATGGGAAAACTTGACGCCACCGATCGTCCGATCGTGGGGACCAAGGCGAATGAGGTCAAACTTTCTTTAGAAAATCAAATCGAAGCTGCACTTAAAAAAATAAAATCCGTCCAAATAGAGCAGTCGCTTGCTCAGGATCTTTTCGATGTCACATTACCTGGCAGGCCCGAACCTTTGGGGCACATCCACCCCATTCACCAAGTGATGCAACAGACCAAAGATTTTTTCGAGCGACTCGGTTTTGAAAGCAAAGGGTTTGAAAGTGGTTCAGGATTCGAAATTGAAGACGACTACCACAATTTTGAAGCGCTCAATATTCCTCCCAATCATCCAGCCCGAGACCTGCAAGATACTTTTTATCTGAAGCAAAAAGGATGGCTGCTCCGAACACATACCTCCAATATTCAAATCCGAGTGATGGAAAAGCAGCAGCCACCCATAAGAATGACCGCGATTGGTGCCGTGTATCGCTGTGACTCCGATGTCACTCATACCCCGATGTTTCATCAAATCGAAGGGCTTTGGATTGATGAGAAGGTGACCTTTGCTGATCTCAAAGGGGTTCTCTCTTTGTTTGTGCAATCGATGTTTGGTGCATCCACCCAAGTCCGTTTTCGCCCCAGCTTTTTCCCTTTTACCGAACCCAGTGCCGAACTCGACATGAGCTGCATCTTTTGCTCGGGCAAAGGTTGCTCTATTTGCAAAGGGAGTGGTTGGATTGAAATCTTAGGATGCGGCATGGTCGATCCTGCGGTATTTCAATCAGTGAAATACGATTCCGAAAAATATACTGGTTTTGCCTTTGGAATCGGAATCGAGCGTCTCACGATGCTAAAATTTGGGATTAACGATATCCGATTATTTTTTGATAATGATTTGAGGTTTTTAAAACAATTCTAATGAAACTTTCCCTTCAATGGCTAAAAGAATTTGTCGACGTTGCCGCTTCTCCCCGAGAGATTGCGGAGCGGCTGACGCTTGTCGGGCTTGAGGTGGAAGGGATTAGTTCTCCTGGAGAGGGGTTGAAGAATGTTTTGACGGCAACTTTGCTCAAGTGTGACAAACATCCCAATGCCGATCGATTGACGTTGTGTGAAGTGAAGAGTGGGGAAAAAAATTATTCGATCGTTTGCGGTGCCAAAAATATGAAGGTGGGGGATAAGGTAGCACTGGCGTTGCCGGGGGCGATTTTGCCGAATGGGATGGAGATTAAGGAATCGGTGATTCGTAAGGTGCCGTCCCAGGGGATGCTGTGTTCCGAGAGAGAATTGGGATTGGCCACCGAGAGTGAAGGGATTTTGATTCTCCCTCCTCAAACCAAAGACGGGCTTCCCCTTGCTCAGGTGTTGGGGCTTGAGGATACATTTTTTGAAATCAATGTGACTCCCAATCGTGGTGATGCCCTTTCAATTCTCGGGATTGCGCGGGAATTGGCGGCGGCATTTGGGGTTTCACTTAAAAAAGATTTGTCTCAAACGTCCGTTCAAGGAAAATTTCAGATCGATTCCTACTTGCAGGTTGAAAATCAAACCCCTGCTTTTTGTCCTCGTTATACCGGTCGATTGATTCGAGGGGTTCAAGTCAAGCCATCTCCCGATGAGGTGCGCCGGCGGTTGGAGGCTTGTGGCATTCGTTCTATCAACAACATCGTCGATGCCACTAATTATGTGATGCTCGAAACTGGCCAGCCACTCCACGCCTTCGATCTTGCTAAAATCAAAAAACGAAAACTGATCATTCGAACCGCTCAAGCAGGGGAGATCCTTCATACCTTAGATGAAAAAGAGCGGCTCCTCTTCCCCGAAGATCTAGCGATCGCCGATGGTGAGAGAGTTTTGGCGTTAGGTGGGGTGATGGGGGGAAGAGATTCTGGCATCGAGGCAACGACAAAAGATCTTTTGCTCGAGAGCGCTTTTTTTCACCCCGATGTGGTGCGAAAGACTTCCAAACGTCTGGGGCTGAAGACGGAGTCCTCCTATCGTTTCGAACGTGGTGTCGACCCTAATGGCTGTTTGCAGGCGCTTCACCGACTGACCGAACTAATCCTCGCATGGGGGGGAGGGGAGGCGAGTTCCGACTGTTTTGATATTTATCCCACGACGAAATTGCCGCAGACGATACGACTCCGCTCGGAATATTTAAATAAGGTGTTGGGGATCGAGATTTCAGAGGAGCGTGTGATCACTCTCTTGCAAAGTTTGGGGATTGAAACGAAGCTTGCTCGACCCGGAGAATTCTCTTGCCAAGTTCCTACCTCGCGAAGCGATGTGACTCGTGAAATTGATTTGGTAGAAGAGGTGGCGAGACTTCATGGATACAATCAGATCCCGATGAGTACTCCTAAAATCTCCTTGGCTGAGCTTCCTCCTCCCAAACCGGATCCATTCCACCAGGTTCGCACCATTCTTAAGGGATGGGGTTTCAGCGAAGTGATCCATTATAGTTATACCTCTCCGCGTCTTCTAGAAAAATTTGGGTTTGCTCCGGAAGAGTCGCTGACCTTGGTCAATCCGATCAGTGAAGAGTTGTCGGTGATGCGCCCCTCGCTCATTCCGCAACTGGTGGAGACGATTCAGAAGAATCTATTTAAAGGAAACAAAGATCTAAAATTGTTTGAGTTGAGGAGAGTTTATTCTTCCACTATTGCAAATAATCCCCCCTTTGGAGAAGCGTGGCGATTGGCCTTGGGGATGAGTGGCGCGAGTCGTCCGCTTAATTTTTCGGAAAAGGAACAAGCAGCCTCTTTTGTCGACCTTAAAGGATATTTAGAAGAATTGGTTAGCGAACGGTTAGGGGATGGTTTGAGCGACCAAGTTTCAAATCAACGGTTTTTGCATCCTCGGCGACAGGTGAAACTTGTTTTGAACCAAAAGCGGCAGCAAGATTTTGGGTTCCTGGGGCAGCTGCACCCCTCCCTCCAACAAGAATTAGACCTCCCTCAGCCGATCCTCCTCGCTGAAATAAACTTCGAGTTCTTTTTGACAGATTCGAAAAAAACGGTAAAATTTAAGGAAGTTTCCCCCTATCCCACCATTGAGCGAGACCTCAATTTGATCGTCGAGGAAAGGGTGACCCATGAAGAGCTAAGAGAAAGGATCTTATCCGGAGGGGGAGATTGGATTCAGCAAATCACGCTTTTCGATATTTACCGTGGGGAGCCGTTGCCCCAAGGAAAAAAAGCGATGACCTATCGGTTAAAGTATGGTTCTCTCGAGCGGACTTTAACTGATGCAGAGGTGAATGAGGCTCGGGAAAAATTATTAGCAAAACTTAACCAAGAGGTTGGGGCAACTTTAAGATAGTTTTATAAGGAGGGGCATTATGACCAAGGCAGACCTGGTGGAGTCGATTTATGAGAAGATCGGATTTTCCAAGAAAGAGGCATCCGACATCGTTGAGATGATCTTTGATACGATTAAAGACACTCTCGAAAAAGGGGA
Source organism: bacterium (assembly GCA_041746775.1). GTDB lineage: Bacteria > UBA10199 > UBA10199 > DSSB01 > DSSB01 > JBGTGJ01. Next base: position 4,747 of record JBGTGJ010000033.1, on the reverse strand, counting down.
GAAGATCAAGATTAGCGGTTTTGGAAATTTTGTTGTTCGAGCGAAGCGGTCACGAGTCGGTCGAAACCCTCAAACTGGGGAAGAAATTGAAATTACGGCACGACGAGTCTTGACTTTTAGGCCTTCTCAGGTGTTGAAACAATCACTTAATCATGAATAAACCGTACGGGCAGGTGAAATTATTTTGTTGGGCAAAATAATTTCACCTGCCCCTACATTTAAATAAATTATGAAACCAAAACCATCCAAAACAGCCTACAAACATTCCATCATTCCCGATAAAGTTTATTTCAAAATTGGGGACGTCGCTAAGATCATCGGCGTTAAACCGTATGTATTGCGGTATTGGGAGACAGAGTTTCCAGAAATCAAGCCGGTGAAGAGCAAAGCGAAGCAAAGGATGTATAAGCGAAAAGAGGTTGAGTTAATTCTTCGCATTAAAGATCTACTTTACAAAGAAAAGTTCACGATCGAAGGGGCACGAAAGAGATTAAAAGAGGTGGTAAAAAATCCTGCCTTGGTGGAAGAGTCCCCACAAATTTCCCTACAGCTCCCCACCGTCCCCGAAGCGTCACGGGGGGTTTTGGCGGAGATCAAGAATCGACTACATGATCTGTCGAAAGTGATTGAACATCTTTGATTCAGCTATGAGCTGTGGGCTTTGAGCGATGAGCTTTTTAATTTGGATTCAAAATAAGCTCAAAGCTCATTGCTCATAGCTTCTTCGGGGCGTAGCGCAGCCTGGTAGCGCACTCCCTTGGGGTGGGAGTGGTCGCTGGTTCAAATCCAGTCGCCCCGACATTTTTTTTTGTAAATCTGTGTCATCCCAGCATAAAACTGCTGGGATGACAGGTGTTGAACGATGTTCGATTCTTTCCTGGACCCCCCTTTGTTTACTTTGGTACCATGTGGGAAGTCTTCATTAAACAGGGGGTGTTTATGTTTTATCGCAAAGCTGCTTTTCTTATTTTTTTAATCATTCCAATCCTTTCTGTTTCCTCGATTAATTCTGCCGAAGATCCCAATGCCATTGTCGCTAAGGCGGATAATATCCGTGCACCGCAAGGGTCTTATGAGTTTGAAGCGACGGTGACCAGTTATGAAGGGGAGTCTAAAAAGGCGGAGAATGGTTATAGGGTCTCTGTCAAAGATCTCGATCATGCCTTGGTGCAGTTTGTCTCCCCTGCCTCCGAAAAGGGGAAGAGTCTGTTAATGTTGGGGGAAGACCTTTGGATTTATCTTCCTAATGTGAAAAAACCGGTCCGGATTCCGTTCCAGCAAAGGTTACTGGGGGATGTCGCCAATGGGGATATGGCTCGTCTTAACTTTGCGCATGATTACAATGCGACTCTGACGGGAGAAGAATCAGTTGCAGGACAAGACACTTGGGTGCTTAATCTGCTCGCGAAGACTGCCAATAAAACCTATCATCAAGTAAAGTATTGGGTAGCGAAGAGTGATTATAAGCCAGTGCAGGCGGAATTTTTTACGGTGTCCGGTAAATCGATCAAGACCTGCACGTATGAAGAATTTCGCACTTTGGCAGGAACGACTCGGCCTGGTAGTTTAGTATTTCGCGATTCGCTCAATAAAAATAAAAAATCGATTTTAAAGTTTGGTTCGATCACGAAGAAGCAGCTCAATGATTCGATGTTTACGAAAGATTATATGAAGACGTTGGAATAGTTTGGGATGTTAAACTTAAATCAGGTGAAGTTTATTAATATAAAATGGATCCTGGATTTCTCCAGGATGACAAAAAAAGCGCAATGTCATCCTGGAGAAATCCAGGATCCATTTTTTCTAATGGAATCCTTCCTTATTTTTTTTGCTATCTTCTCTCTCTTTTTTTCATCGGCAGTTTCCTTTGCTCAGGAAACCCAATCTACCGAAACTAGCAGTGAAACAACCCCCGTCGCGGAAACCACCGAGACCGTCCCCTCCTTCTGGAAAAAAAATTTCCAATACAGCGGCGCCCTTCGCCAAGAGACTGCTTTTCGGTTTGCCTCGGATCCTGGTTTTAGCAAGATCAAACAATTCGTCAAAGCGGACGTGCGATTTCATCTCAATGAACACCTCAATATCAAATTCGGCGGTCGAGCTTATTACGACGCCGCTTATGATGTGACTGATCATTACCCGGAAGATGTTCAGGAAAACATGCGTAAAGAGGTTCTCCTGCGCGATGCTTACTTGGATGTGATCTACTCAAAAGTGAGATTGCGTGCTGGGCACCAACAGATTGTTTGGGGGGAGGCGTTGGCGCAATTTTATGCCGATGTGGTTAGCCCAAAGGACCTGCGTGAATTTCTTTTGCCCGACTTTGAAGATGTGCGGTTGATGATTTGGGCTTTAGATCTGCAGATCAATTTTTCCAGTAAGGGTGTTTTGGAATTAGTGCTAGTCCCTGACCAAACGATTGATAAATTAGCTCTCCCCGGTGCCGACTTTGCCTTTTTTCTTCCTCCCCCTCCCCCTGGCGTTGAGCAGGTACTCCTTCCCAACAAATCCCCTGAGACCAATTTCAGCAACATGAAAGGGGGGGCTAGAATTTCTTATCTCACTCATGGATGGGATTTGGCGGGGATCTATTACACCACTCCAGATTTGATTCCTGCCTATCAAAAAAGTTTCGCGGTAGACGTCGAGACCTCCACTCCCCAAGTGATTTTAAATCCGATTCATCCGCGTATTCAGAATTTTGGATTCACTTTTAGCAAAAGCGTAGGGCCCGTAGTGACAAGAGGGGAGTTTGTTTATACTCTTGGTAAATTATTTAATTCCAAAGATCCCATGGTGAATCAGGGGCTCGTGCAACGAAATCAATTTAGATACGATATTGGTTTGGATTATTTTATCGCGAACAAGGTTTTTATGAATGCCGAGTTTCAGCAAGAGGTTATTTATGGCTCTACGGGAGAAGTGGCTGATGATATATTAAAAACTTGGATGTTCTTTCGCTTTGAAAGTCGATTTTTGCGAGAGAAACTCATCCCTTCCTTAATATTTAATATTGGATTTGATTTGTGGGACACACAGGTGAGTCCACGTATTACTTACTGGGTTATCCCCACGGTGAGTTTGGCTTGGGGGGTCGATCTGTTTTCTGGGCCGATTCAGGGATTATATGGGGAATTTAATCAAAGCAGTCGCGTCTATATGAATACTACTTGGCGATTTTAAGTGAGCCTTATGAAAGAGAAAAAAATTCTTCGGATCAAATTTTTTGAAAAGATTCCAGCGAAACCAAGTTGGAAGGACCAATGCCGACTTTATCCTCATTCTGACGGAACTTATTATCTTACAGCTCAAAGTCTTAAAGTTCTTCAATCCTCCTCGACTGGTTTCGAAATCCTTTCTCAGCAGTCGCCTGAAGAGACAGGCATTGAGATTGTATTTCACTTAGAATCATTATTCTACGATCGTCCTAGTGAAGAGGTGCAAGGCGAGGTGATTGCGTATGCGATGGCGCATTCAACCAAAGGGAAAATTGCACGAGTCATCTACTGTGGTAGAACTAGGGAAGATTTTCCTGATAGTTTTATTTTAGATCGTGTCGGTGGCGTTAGAAATTATCGATGGAGGCTCGATTTTGAAAAGCATGTAGAAATTCCTCATTTGCATGATCGTTTTCCAAAATTAATCCGAAAGATCAAAGATCCCGAAACAAGATTCGTCGTCTCATTAGGAGGGGGAGGGTTAAGACTTTTCGCTCTTTCCTCTATCTTTAAAATACTGGAATCTCTTGAAGTTCAAAATTCGATTGAAGAAATTTGGGGGTGTAGTGGTGGAGCAATCTTCGGACTTCTTTACACCATGGGGGCTTCGCCTCAAGCGATCGAGCAAGAGGGGTATGATATTTACAATAGCAAATATAGCTTGCGATTGGGACCTTCAAAGCTGAAGGTTCTTTCCAATATGTTTCGTAATCGTTTATTCCCTCATCGTCAAACCGGTTTAGGAGATCTCGTTGAAGTACAAAATAAATTAGCAGATATTCTTCAGAGACTGGCAAAACATAGTCGTCCTTCGATTCCATTCTATGCCGTGGCGTGTAATTTAGATTTAAAGAAAAGTGAGGTTTTAACTTGCGATACGATACCGTCAAAACTATATGAAGGATTAATTAGCCGTTGTTCTCCGATGGATACTGTTTTGGCTTCCAGTGCACTGCCGATTCTCTTTTCTCCTCGTGTTATTAAAAGTAAAAAAAACTCCTATTCTTACATAGATGGTGCAATCGTTGAAGATGTTCCGCTGATATCTGTTTATAATAAGTGGCAGTTAGATAAGAAACATCATCTTACTAAGAAGAAGAAATTAGTAATTCTAGTGGCTGATCTGTTTCCTCAATTTGGCAATTGGAAGTTTTTGGCTAATGTGATTGTGAAATATTTGCCGATGGTAGAAATACTATCTTTGGTTACCCAAATTCTCGAAATTATCCGCAGTTATCGTTTGCAAGAGCATCTGGATTTTCTAAGAGATCATAAAGACATTGAAGTGATTGAACTTCATATGCCGCAAATTGCTGGATCTCTTTTTAATCCCAAGACAATTCCCACCATTATTGAAAAAGCGCAAACAAGTTTTATGAAACAGCTTTCGGAAGTCGAGAAAAATTTATGATTTTTCTGAAATAGCAAAATGTCTGTCTTCTTTATTTCCTGTCAGAATCTGCTTTACCGGGACTCCACCCCACATGGTATTAGCAGGAATATTCATTCCTTTTGGGACCGCCGAATTC
>JBGTGJ010000032.1:0-9996 GCA_041746775.1 bacterium | reverse complement strand
AGATAAGTTTTGCAGGTTTCGTAGATGAGTTCGGAAATCTCTTTCATCGATTGATGAACAGAAAGTCTTTTTACTTGGGCATAGATGATGAGACCAAAAAGCATCCCAAGCCCGCAGACCCATAACCCGTTCATGAGGAGGGCATGTCCTGTCATCGTCCCTAAAAAAGTGACGCTGCTAAGATCGGGTAAGATTAAATCTGCCTCGCTGGCCTGTAGCGGTGAAGAAAAAGTCACCGAGACCAAGAGAATTAAGAAAACAAATAACAAAGATAGAATATTGCGATTCCGCATAGAGATTTTCCTCCACACAACAATATATAATGGTTATAGACTACAGACTGAAGGCGGGGTGCTCTTATAACCAAATGGGATTTCTTGCTAGCGGTTTTTCACTTTTGGGGGGGCGGGGAAGACCAATAAGGAGGATGATTTTTTGGTACGAGTCAACGGCTAAGGGGGAGAAAGCCAAATTTGAAGGATGTCCCTGCGCCTCGTACCAAAAAATCATCCTCCTTATCGGTCCGAAGAGTTTTGAAAATTACAAAAAAAAAGGAAATTTTTCAATGATGCGGCGACTTTCTATTATTCTTAGTACCGGTCTCGGAATTGGCTACATTCCCTTTGCCCCCGGAACCTTCGGAACCTTATGGGGGGTCTTAATTTATTACCTGATTCAGCCAAGGCTCTCTATATTATGGTTCATCGGGTTAATCGGCTTCATTCTGATCGCTATCTATCTCAGTGCAGAGGCGGAAAAGGGTTTAGGTGAACACGATAGTTCAAAAATCGTGATTGATGAGGTCGTCGGATATCTCGTGGCGGTCTTTGCGCTCCCCTTCACCACTCTCAACCTGATCCTCTCCTTCGTCTTATTCCGTGCCTTTGATATCCTTAAACCGTTTCCGATCCGCAGAATCGATCAGCGACTCCCGGGAGGTTGGGGTGTCGTTCTGGATGATGTGATGGCAGGGATTTTTGCCAATCTCGTCTTGCAGCTCTTTTTGTTTTTGCGGAGGTGTATGTGATCGTCGAGGTTTTGGCGATAGGAACTGAGGTGGTGCTGGGTGAAACGATCAATACCAATGCCAGTTGGCTTTCTTCGCAGATGACCCATCATGGGTTTCAGGTCAAGTTTCACACTTCGATTCCGGATGAAGAATCTCTAATCCTTGAGGCGCTGCAGCTTGCTTCCCGTCGTTCCAAAATTGTTCTAGTCACCGGCGGGTTGGGCCCGACCGTTGACGACATGACTCTCGATGTTGCCGCGAAATTTTTCAAAAGAGAGCGAGTCATTCACTCAGAGAGTCTGGAAAAGATTCGTCATATCTTCCAACACCTCAAAAAAACGATGACCCCTAATCAAGAGCGGCAAGCGAGGCTGATTAAAGGGGGAACTCCACTTTCCAACTCAGTAGGAACAGCTCCTGGTCTCCATTTGTTGGAGAATGAGGTTCACTTCGCGTTTCTACCCGGGGTTCCCTCCGAGATGCAGGAGATGTTTCGCAAAGAGCTGTTGCCGATTTTCAAAAAAATACAGCCGGAGAAATTCCAGGTGATTCGTTCTCTCTGTTGTTTTGGTCCTCCCGAAGGACAGATCGATACGGTGCTGCAAGAACTGATGAATCAGCGCAGAGAAATTGCGGGGGCCGAAGTAGGACTCAAAATTCGATTTCCCAATATCGACATCCGGCTCAAGACAAGTCACTCCAATCCCCAAGAGGCGCAGCGAATCGTCGATCATGCGGCTCAGCTGATTTTGGAAAAATTACCCGATTGCATCTTTGGTGGTGGGGAAGACACTTTGCAAGAGGTGCTCTCTCGTCTCCTGATCGAAAAAAATAAGACAATCGCCACGGCTGAGTCTTGCACCGGTGGACTTTTAGCCAATTGGATCACGAATGTTCCTGGGGCGAGTCAGTATTTTCTTGCGGGGGTCGTTTCCTATTCCAATACTGCCAAAGTAGAGATGCTGGAGGTGTCTGAGAAAACTCTGGAAGAGAAGGGGGCGGTCAGCGCCGAGACTGCCCTCGAAATGGCACGAGGGGTTCAAAAAAAGACGGGTGCTGATCTGAGTATCTCTATTACTGGGATCGCCGGTCCTACGGGTGGAAATGATCAGAAACCGGTCGGAACCGTTTTTATTGCGGTCGTTCATTCCAAGGAAGAGTGGGTGAAGGAATTTCATTTTCCGCTGGGTCGGTTGCGTTTCAAGCAGTTGGCGGCGGCGACGGCGTTGGATCGGGTAAGAAAAATCCTTTTAAAAATGTTGTAGTATTATTTTCTGCCAGTCTGGCATGTCACTTGCTGTTTATTAGAAGACAGTGATGAGCCATTTAATACCTATTAAAAAAATAGAAGATCAAATTTTTGTCATTCGAGAACATCGAGTCATGTTGGACGCTGATCTTGCAAAAGTTTATGGGGTAACTACCAAAAGATTAAATGAGCAGGTCAAGAGAAACAGTGAGCGGTTTCCATCAGATTTTATGTTTCAATTAACGCAAAAAGAAAAAGAAGAGGTGGTCGCAAATTGCGACCACCTTTTTAATATTAGATTCGCTTCTACTTTACCTTATGCCTTCACTGAACACGGGGCCATTATGCTAGCGAATATTTTAAGAAGTCCTAGAGCAGTCCAGGCAAGCATCCAAGTGGTACGTGCCTTTGTTCGCCTTAGGGAACTTTTGATGACCCATAAAGAGCTGAATGAAAAGCTGGAGGTTTTAGAAAGAAAGTATGATTCGCAGTTCAAGGTTGTCTTTGATGCAATTCGTCGTCTGATGGACCCACCGAACCGAAAATCAAAACTAATTGGATTTCAAAACCAGATTGACAAAGCCCTATGAGGGACTTAGTTCAAATCGAGTCAAAACATTTCGAGGAGGAAAATTTCTATGACACAAGCCACCCCCATCCAAAATTCTGAACGAGATAAAGCAATTTCACTTGCCCTAAGCGGGATCGAAAAGCAGTTTGGCAAAGGTTCGATCATGCGATTAGGGGAAGTTGAGTTTCAGCCGATGAGTTCGGATTTGGTCATCCCCACCGGTTCAATCTCTCTTGATATCGCATTAGGGGTGGGTGGGTTACCGCGGGGTCGAATTGTTGAAATCTATGGCCCTGAATCGTCGGGAAAGACGACGTTAGCCCTCCAGATCACTGCCCAAGCTCAGAAAAAAGGGGGGGTATGTGCCGTTGTCGATGCAGAACATGCTCTCGATGTTCAATATGCAAAAAAATTAGGGGTAAAAACGGAAGACCTCCTCGTCAGTCAACCAGATAGTGGTGAGCAGGCGCTTGAAATCGCTGAGGCGCTGGTCCGCAGTAACGCGATCGATGTCATTGTCATCGACTCCGTAGCGGCACTGGTTCCGAAAGCAGAACTCGAAGGGGAGATGGGGGATGCACAGATGGGGGCGCAGGCACGGCTGATGAGTCAGGCGCTACGCAAGATGACGGCGTTGATCAACAAATCGAATACCCTCGTGATTTTTATCAACCAGATCCGAATGAAGATCGGAGTGATGTTTGGTAACCCGGAGACGACGACCGGTGGTAATGCACTCAAGTTCTACTGTTCCGTTCGTATGGATATTCGCCGAATTGGGGCGATCAAAGTCGGTGACCAGATGATGGGGAATCGTACCAAGGTCAAGGTGGTCAAAAATAAAATGGCACCTCCTTTCCGCGAAGTCGAATTTGACATCATGTACGGCGAAGGGATTTCACGCGAAGGGGATATCCTTGATCTCGCTTCCAATAGCGGGCTGATCGACAAGACCGGCTCATGGTTTAGCTATGGTAAAGAACGGATTGGACAAGGACGAGACAATGCCAAAGAATTTCTCAAAGCCAATCCCAAGATCGCCGATGAAATCGAACTTAAACTGAAAGAACATTATGGGTTGTTCCATGGACCAGCTAAGTCCAATAAAGAAGAACCAGCAGCGGAGAAGAAGAGGGCCTAGGTAGTTTATCCAGGATGTGTTAATCTATTAAACTGTTATGAACTCCTCCGAAATCCGAGAATCTTTCCTTCAATATTTTGAAAAGCACTCTCATCGGCGAATCAAGAGTGCTTCCTTGATCCCCGATAAAGATCCAACCCTCTTTTTCACCAATGCGGGGATGGTTCCTTTCAAAAATGTTTTCCTTGGTTTGGAAAATATCGGTACTCACCGTGCAACCAGCTCACAAAAATGTCTTCGCGTTTCCGGAAAACATAATGATCTAGAAAATGTTGGAAGAACCCACCGTCATCACACCTTTTTTGAAATGCTCGGCAATTTTAGCTTTGGAGATTACTTCAAAAAAGAGGCGATCGTGTTTGCGTGGGAATATCTCACCGAAGTATTAAAAATCCCTAAATCAAGATTATGGGTCACCGTGTTTCGCGAAGATGATGAAGCGGAGCAGTTATGGAAGAGTGTGACCGATGTACCTGCCCAGCGTATCTTAAGATTAGACGAAGCAGATAATTTTTGGAGCATGGGGGAAACCGGCCCGTGCGGTCCTTGCACGGAGATCCACTACGATCATGGGCCTGAACATGGGTGTGGCAGGAAGGAATGTCAGGTCGGTTGTGATTGTGATCGTTACATGGAGATCTGGAACTTAGTCTTCATGCAATTCAATCGCTCCGCCGATGGTTCGATGAAACCACTTCCCAAACCGAGTGTCGATACCGGGATGGGCTTAGAGCGGCTAGCTTGCGTGGTTCAAGGGGTTCATAGCAACTACGACACCGACCTTTTTCAACCGATTCTCCAACGAGTCTCTAAGCTAGCGGGTAAGCGTTATGGTGAATCTGATAATTCGGACATCTCACTCCGAGTCATCGCCGATCATATCCGTGCGACGGTATTCCTAGTCAGCGATGGAATCATCCCTTCCAATGAAGGGCGAGGCTACGTACTCCGAAGAATCATGCGTCGAGCGATTCGTCACGGGAAACTGCTTGGTTTTGAAGAACCATTCTTTTTTAAATTAGTCCCGGAACTGATCCATCAATTTCAAAATGCCTACCCCGAGTTAGAAAAAAATCAGAAATTTATTGAAGAAGTGGTTCGTGCCGAAGAGATCCGATTCTTCGAGACCTTAGAGAAGGGGCTAGAAATTCTTTCCGCTGAAATCAAAAAAGTGAAAGCGCAAAAAAATCCGATCGTCTCCGGAGAGGTCGCTTTTAAACTTTATGATACCTATGGATTTCCTCTCGATTTAACCGCGACGATCACCAGCGAAGTCGGGGTCGAGGTAGATACGGAAGGGTTTGAACAGCAGATGACAGCGCAACGCACTAAAGCAAGGTCAGCATGGAAAGGTTCGGGGGAAGAAAAAGTGTCTGAGGTGTATCAGCAAATGGTGTTGGGCGGCATGAAGAGTGATTTTTTGGGATATCAATCGCTACAATGTCTCTCCAAAATTTCTGCGATTCTCCAAGATGGAAAAAAGATCGAAACAGCGAAGCAAGGGAAGACGGTTGAAATCTTCACTACTCACACCCCCTTCTACGGAGAATCAGGCGGGCAAATTGGAGATCGCGGAGAGATTACTTCAGGTTCTAATCTCGGTGAAGTGGTCGATACACAGCGCCCTGTTTCGGGACTGGTCAGTCACCATGTTAAAGTCAAGCAAGGGGAATTTCGGTTAGGTGATGAGGTTCAATTAAAGGTTTTCCACCGCACTCGCGAACCCACCAAGCTCAATCATACTGCGACTCATCTCTTGCATGCGGCACTACGAAAAATCTTGGGAGAACATGTCAAACAAGGGGGTTCACTAGTTGCACCCGATCGTCTCCGTTTCGACTACAGCCACTTCCAACCATTGACTCCAGAAGAAAAAATCAAGGTGGAAGATTTGGTCAATCAAAAGATCCGTGAAGATATCCCGGTCGAAAAAAAGGAGATGGCTTATCAAGAGGCGCTCAAAGCGGGGGCGATGGCTCTGTTTGGTGAAAAGTATGGGGATAAAGTGCGGGTGCTTAAGATCGATGATTTTTCCACGGAGCTTTGTGGCGGAACGCATGTCGATCGGACTGGTGAGATTGGGTTATTCAAAATACTCAGCGATACCTCGGTGGCAGCGGGGATTCGAAGGATCGAGGCGTTAACCGGGCAAGGGGCACTCCACTATGTTAGGGGGCTGGAAGAAAAATGGGAGCAGCTTTCTAAAAAACTGAAATCGACAACTGAAGAACTTCCCGATAAAATTGAGAAACAACTTGAGTTAGTTAAAAAGCAAGAAAAGGAGATTTCTCAACTCAAAGCCAAATTAGCGAGTGGGGATGGTTCAGGATCGACCGATTTGGGGAAAGAGATTCAAGAGGTCAATGGGGTGAAGCTGCTGGTGGTGCGAAGAGATGTGGAGGATATACAGGCGTTGCGTGGACTTTCTGATCAGCTTTTGGCAAAATTATCCTCGGGAGTTCTAGTATTAGGGTCAGGGGTGAATGGTAAAGCAACTTTGATTGTTCGGATTTCCAAGGATGCCACTCAACAACTGAACGCCTCAGATCTGGCAAAAAAATTAGCCAACATGGTTGGCGGATCCGGTGGCGGACGCGCCGATATGGCGCAGGCGGGGGGACCGATGGTGGAGAAGTTGGACGAGGCGCTTTCCAAGGTAAAAGAATTGATCGGATAACTTATGCCAATCCTCGATGTTAAAGGATTCAATCAATTTCAAGAAGAGATCTTGGTGATCGATGCCAATCTTAATGATGAGGTCGACCCGAAGGATCAGGTTATTGCTTTAAATGTCGAAGGGGTTCGTAAAGGGGAGGGAATTCCGTTCAATCATCCCAGGTTTATGGAATTACGTAATCAATATTTGTCTTTTTTAGAAGCTGAACAAGAAGAAGAAAAAGAAAACAAAGAGTAACGGATAAAATCAAATTCCAAATCTCAAATTCCAAATCTATTTGGATAATATCCGAAATAAAAATTCCACATTCCGAATTCCGCATTCCAAAATTCTCTAATTCCCTTCCGCCAACCTCAAATACATCCTCGCCCCTTCATTGTGTGGTTGCACCTTGAGGGTTTTTTTCCATTGGGCGATCGCCTCTTTGACTTTTCCACCAGCGTATTGAGTGACTCCTAACTGAACGGAAGCATAATAGTATCGCGGATTGGCCTTAAGGGCTTTTTTAAATTCTTGAATCGATTCTTTATATTTTCCCTGTTCTCGTAAACAGATTGCCAGTTTGCATCGGATGTCGATGAAGGTAGGACCAAGCTTCAATGCTTTTTGATATTCGTCAATCGCCTCTTTAAAGAAACCAATCCCTTCATAGAGATCCCCAAGGTCGGCATGGCGATTGGCAAGTTTGGCACGGATGAACGGATTCATTTTGTTGCCGTGCTTGTCTTTGCTTTTTGATTGAACCTTTGCATACAAGGCACGCGCTTTTTGGTATTTTCCTAAATCATTGTAAAGCACGGCCAGATTGAGCAGCGCTTCGGTGTAATGGGGATTGATCTTGAGTGCCTTGTCAAAATATTGCACCGCATCTTCAAATTGGCCACTGTTGTGAGAGATCACTCCCAACATGTTGTAGACGTCGGCAAAATGAAGATTAAGTTGAATCAGTTTTAGAAAAATCTTTCGGGCATGTTCATACTGATGTTGTTGGAAGGCCCTTTTGCCTTCTGAAAACAGGCTACGAGTTTCATCCATTTTTTTTGCCTCCTAAAATCTTGCTGACCACTTTGTCGGTTTTTTTTGAGTTAGGAAATTTTTCTTGCATGATCTGGGCCGCACCTTCCGCCTTGTCTTTGACCCCTAGTCGGTGGAAAGCGAAGGCGAGGTGATACAAGGCATCTTCATCAAATCCTAAATTTGGATAATCTTGAAGGACTTCTAAAAATCTTGGAATCGATGCTCGGTATTGTCCATATTTATAATAAAACTTTCCGACATACATATTTTTTTTGGCAGATCGGCCACGAACTTCATTAAATTTTGCTTGAGCGAGCTCAGCATAAGGAGATTCTGGATAGCGCCGATAGACCGCCGCAAAATTTGCTTCGGCGCTATTGATGGCTCCAAGGTCTCGATCGATCCCTTTGGGAAGTTGGTTTTGATAAGCTAACCCCGCTCGGTAGTAGGCGTAATCGAGTTTATCGTTTGAAGGGTGTAGTTTGGTGAAAAGTTCGTAGGTTTCTGCCGCTAAGATCCATTCTTTTTTCTGAAAATAACTATCGGCAATCTTCAATTCGGCATCGAGGGCATAAGTGCTTTCTGGGTAGCGACTTTTAAAAATTTCGAGACATTCGACCGCTTTGTCATATTTCTTTTTTTCACTTAAGGCGATGCATTGATTGATCGCCTCTTGGTCGGTTTCTCCTCCTGAAAATTTCACCCCTTTTTTTTGGCAGGCTTGCAAAATAAAAAGCGGGACCAGCAGGATTGGTAAAAGTAGCTTGAATTTTGACATGATGGCGGGATCTTAGGAGTAACTTTCTCATGAAGTCAAGCTTGGTGTAGGGTCGACTGAAGGCGACCCTACGATGGACCTTGACAGGCACCGAGGTGGAATTTAGTTTATAGGTCTGGAGGAAATTGTAATGGATGAAAAAGAGAAAGAAGAGTCTTCTGGTTTTAAAATAAAAGATCGACGCCGCTTTCAGGCCGATGGGTCTCCTATCGAAGGGGAAGAGGGAAAAGAAATGGCTGCCACTGGAGAAAAATCACAAATCGATCCAGCTGAAGATCCGATCCCCCCACCTCACGAAGAAGAAAGTGAATTAGAGGCCGACTTTGCGGCATTCGTCTTTTCTTTGGCTGCCGGTGCTCAGTCGGCTTTAGGAATCGCGCCTCACCCTATTACTGGCCAAGTCACGAAAGATCTGAAACAGGCGAAATATACGATTGATCTGTTGGGGGTCTTGCAGGAAAAAACCAAAGGGAATTTGAGTGAAGAAGAGGCCAAACTGCTCCAGGCAATCCTTTATGATTTGAGAATGAGGTTCATCGAAGCAAAGGGTTAAGAACTAACTCTAAAATTGTCTCGTTGAGGAATTATTATGCAAAAAAAATATTCTATTAAAACGGTCCTACTAACCGCATTTATCGCTGCAGCGGTGGTTTTAGGGGTGGCGGTTCGGCTAGATTGGTTAAAGGCGTGCCGTGCCCAGATGAATCCCAACCCTAGCTCCCCACCGACTTATTCCAATCCAGCCCCAACCTACTCCCCCCCTGCGAAGGCCCCTTATTCCTTTTCCGACCTGGCCAAAAAAGTCCAAGCGGCGGTGGTCAATATCAACACCTCCAAACGAGTTCAGCTTCGTCAACGTTATCCTAATCATCCTTTTTACGACGATTTTTTTGGAAGATTTTCTCAGAACAACCCGACCCTCCGACAGAGAAATAGTCTAGGTTCTGGGTTTATCATCGATAAAGAAGGGGTGATCCTCACCAACAACCATGTGGTCAGCGGGGCGGATGAAATCCAGGTCAAATTAGCGGATGGTCGTACGTTTGCGGCACAGCTAATTGGCTCCGATCCTAAGACCGATATTGCGGTTGTCAAAATTCAGGCAAAAGAGTCGCTCCCCTATGTCTCTTTGGGAAATTCTGACGGCATAGAAATTGGAGACTGGGTGATGGCGATTGGAAATCCGTTTGGCTTAAGTCACACCGTGACCGCAGGCATTGTGAGTGCCAAGGGGAGGGTGATTGGTGCGGGCCCTTACGATGATTTTATTCAGACAGACGCATCAATTAACCCGGGAAATTCTGGCGGGCCATTGTTTGATCTTAGGGGAGAAGTAGTGGGGATCAATACTGCCGTCGTAGCGAGTGGACAAGGGTTAGGGTTTGCGATTCCTGTCAACATGGCCAAAGGGGTGCTCCCACAACTGTTACGAGGGGAAAAGATTCAGCGTGGCTATTTAGGGATCGGTTTGCAAGAGATGAATGACGAGATAGCGAAGTCGCTTGGAGTCGATCGAGCTGAAGGGATCTTGGTTGCTCAGGTCTATGAAGATTC